>NZ_JBSFMS010000116.1:0-22748 GCF_053599675.1 Streptomyces sp. NPDC000880
CCCTCCGCCACACCGGCCGCGACTACCACCGGCCCCTACGAGCCCTCGGTCTCACGTGACGAACCCAGACAGATCTCGATCATGCAATGACCCTGCCGTGCCAGTGCAGAGAATCGAGTTGGGTGATGGGCGGACGTGGACGGTGGTCGGTCACGACTACCTGCCGATCGCGCCCGTCGAGGAGTTCTTGGAGTTCCTGCGCGTCGGCCGGGATGCGTCGCCTCATACTCTTCGTTTCTACGCCGCGTCGCTGAACGCGTGGTGGGTCTACCTGGCGGCGGCCGGACTGGCGTGGGACGAGGTGACGTTGCCGTCGTTCCTGCCGTTCCTGACGGTGCTGCGGACCGGTGATCCAGTCGGAGTGCACCGTTTGCCGGGTACTGGTGCCACCCACGTCGGCGGGGTGGCCGAGTCGACGGTGGGGCTGCGGGTGGCGGCGGTGCTGTCGTTCTACCGGTATCACGCGGATGTGCACGGGGTGGCGGTCGCCGGACGGCTCTACCGGGTCGGTGGGCGCCGGGCCCGCAGCCGATACGTCGGGGCCCTGGCTCACCTGGACCGCGAAAGCGACCATGTGAGCCCGGTGGTGCGCGTCCGGACCCGCGATCGTGGGCCGGCACCGGTGCTCACGCCGGCCCAGGCCGAGGCGATCCTCGACGGATGCGCGCGCTTCGACGTCGCCTCCGGGCGGTGGTCGGGATCGGTACGCGACCGGCTGCTGTTCGCGACGGGCGCCGAGTAGACCTCATTGGCGACGCAGGGTTGTCGTCAGGGCGGCCACCCAGTCCTACGGCGGTTGGGCCCTCGGCGGTCCGGGCGAGGCAGATCTGTCGTGTGGCGCTCTTCCGCTCAGGTGGTGGTCGGCCAGGTCGGGAGCTTCGGCGACCACGCGCCGCTACTCCGTGTTGGCGCCTCGTCAGCCATGACTCACAGCGACGAGAAAGTCATGAGGATCTCATCGCGGTTGTCACCTGCGGCAAGCCGAAGGGTAATCCGGCCAACGGCCTTTCTCCTTATGCGGATCTCAGCAACCCGGCCCTGGCGAGGAGAGGCTAGCGGCCGTGTGTCCGTCGGCTCTTGGAGCGGCGGACCGGGGCCTCCAGCAGAACGCCCACCAGCTCGGTCTCGCTGGTCCTGGTGAGCAGCCGCTTGGGCACGATCAACAGGCCGGCCTTCCAGCCGAGGCGGCCGGTCACGACGTAGACCCGCTCCGTCTCGTAGTAGCGGTACATGGTGCGCCATGGCACCCGCATGAGTTCCTCGGAGCCGCGGGAGACGACGAAGCCGGCGTCGTCGATGACGGCCTGCTTCTCCCCCGTGGCCTGGTCGGCACGGAACATACGGCCAGCGAGCAGCGGGGGCAGGAACAGGCCGAGCACACCGTAGACAAGAGCGAGCGTCAACAGACCAGCGTTGATCGGGCCGCCGTGAGCGGAGGCCCTCAGGCTCAGCGCCGCCATCAGGGCCGCGGCCACGACAATGAGCCACCGCAGGCGTCGGAACCATCCGGTTGCTGCGAGGGCCTCGTCGAACTCCTCCCGCGTCAGGATTCCGCTGAAGGTGATGGTTGTCTGCCGTATGTCGTCCACGGGCGCGGAGCCTACAGGTCCGCGCCTGGCCCGCCAGTGCCTGGTCGGGAGCATAGGTCCTAATGACCTGAGTCTGAGGTTCGGCATCAGACCTCATTTCAATTGGTGAGCCTGCCGTGGCAGACGAGTATTTCTGCCCTGTTCTCCGAAGGCTCCTCCAACTGGGCTGCGGATGCCGTTGGCGGTGGGGTTCGGTCAGTCGCTCTCCCGGTAGTTCATGAACCAGTGGGTGTCGAAATAGCGGGCCATCGTGAACGGGTGGTGCGGGTCGATGAGGATGTGACAGACGAACTGCGCGGCCTGGTAGCCGAAGGGGATGTCCTCGCCATCGAAGGACCGGACGACGACGGGCCAACGGTCGGGGTCGTCGCCGTCGGCCCGCCAGCAGTACAGGTCCTCGTGCTCCGTGCCCGCCCAGATGAGTAGCCCGTCCTCCCTGAGATCCGTCCACGGCTCCTGGTTCAGGCTCAGATATGCGTCGAAGGCGCCCTCGCCGAACGTTTCGACCATGCGCTTGTAGTCGGTCGGGAGCGCGGTGCCCAGGCGCGACTCCACCTCCGCCCAGTGCACGTCCGGCCGCTGGGCGGGCTGCGTCCAGCCGGTGATCCGTATGAGCCGCTCCATCCAGTCGACGTCCTCGTCCTCGTCCGGAGCGACTGCCAAGGGTTCGGGCACCTGCCTCTGAGCGACCACCAGCACCGGCCGCTCGACGCATTCGTCGTCTCGCGCCGTACCCGTGCCGACCCACTGATTCCCGTACGCCCACGCCCGTATCTTCACGGCCCGGTCCTCGAAAGGGACGAGGAGAGCCGCGCCCCTGGAATCATCGACCGTCGGATCGGCGAAGCCGTCGAGGACGAGGGTGCGTGGGGCTCCGTACCTGCTGGCGAGGAGGTCGGTCAGAGCTTGCGGGTCCAGGTCGCCGGGCAGGTACGTGTAGCCGTCTGCCGGGCCGAGCTGAGCCAGCAGATCGTTGACGGTCGTCTGCGTGAGCTTCATGGCGGACAGTGAAGCGCACTGCTCTGACAACGGACCTGCTCGGACGTATCCTCCGACGTCATTTGGACAGTTGCTGGGCCGGAGTTCCTCCAGCGAGATTGCGGTGGCATATGAGTTGCTGGCCGAGAAGAACCGACAGCTCAGAGAACAGCACGCCGGCGCGCTGACCGACGCGGCAGCTCTGCGCTCCCGGACATCCGCCGACACCACGCCTGCCGTCACTGACTACTGACACCGACTCTGCGAACGCACTGACATGACCCTGCGCATCCCACTGACATCTACCGTGCGCACGACAAGAACCCAAGACCCCAGCCGCCCACGACAGCCGGTAACAGCCCCGAGTTCCCGCCGAAGAACCCCCGGAAATGCTGAACCCAAGGAAGTCGTGCCGGTCGCCGTGACCCGCACCCTCGAAGGCCACGAATCCGCCCGCAAGCGCGGCAAGACCATCGGCGGCGCGGGCGTCACCGACGACTCCATGCTGTCCATGGCCCTCCACCTGCGCGGCCAGGAGATGAGCCTGCGCGACATCGCCAAGAAGCTCGTCATCACCTCGGGCGCGAAGAAGGGACAGCACCCCTCACCCGCCACCGTCATGCGCATGCTGCGCGAGCACGACGAGCAGAAGGCCACGGCCCCTCTGGAGCCCACGGGCCTGACCTGCGACTCAGTCCTTAGCGTTGTTTTTTCGGCGAGAACTACTGGGACCCCGAGCGGAGGCGGGCATCCGCAGGCTGATCAAGGAGAGCGAGGAGATCAACTTCCGGGCCGTCGCCCGCGCAGCGGGCGTCAGCCTGGACTTTCTCTATGCCCACACCGACCTGCGCCAACGCATCGAGACCTTGCGCGGCCAGCAACGGACCGAGAACCAGTCTCCCCCGCAGGCACCCTCAGCTGACGACGGCACCGTGATTCATGCCCTTACCGAAGCCCTCCGCCGTGAGCGCACCACCCACCGAGAGCGCGTCCAAGAGCTCGAACAACGACTGGCCGCGGCACACGGCGAGATCCTGCGCTTGCAACGCGTGATCCAGTCACATAACCCGAGACCGTGACAGCACTCGCCTGGCTCCAGAGCTCACGATCCAGAACGCAATCCCAGAGCACTGTGCTCCACCACACCCGAGGGAAGATCGCTCTTCCCCGAAGCCCGGGCAGTCAACCCCACAAGACCGGACCGAAGTTCGGCGGCGGGCTCACCAAGGACGATCGCGCTGATGATCAGCTCCATCATCAGACAGTCGTACTCGTCGCCCATGCCCCGATAGCGCTCCCCATCGGCCTCCACCACAGCAGAGGCGATCCTCCTCCCACCACCAGCCACGGGGGCAAAGGACGCCTCATAGACGCCGTGACCGGTCCAACTTCGGTGCATGAAAACGACATCGCCTTCGACGAAGACGTTCCACTTCTCATCCATGTCCCGGGCCCGATATCCGCGCCGGATCCGGTCCCAGTCCTCGTCAGTCCAGACACGATCCGGCAACTGAGACACCGGCCTGGGCGCGCTAATCGGCTGGAGGCGCCGGAACGACTCTCGGGTGAGCGGGGCATCGGCAGTCATGACGTGATCCTACGGATGCACCATTCCAACAGGACAGCGACTTACTTCCAACTGGGCAGAGGATGAACCTCAGCCACCTTTCGGACGCGTCCGCAGCTTCCTGAACAGCGACCTTGCCAGGCCCCTACACCGCTACCCCAGATAACTCCAGCCGTTTAGGGCGGGGGAAGTTGGCGTCCCTGACGAGTCGTTGCTTGCGGCGTTCGTCGCGTTCGGCGCACTCGGCTTCCAGCAGGTCTGCCAAGAAGTCCCTGTTGCTGGCGCGCTCGCGCTGTGCGGCGGCGGCCATCTCTTCGACGCGACTGCGGATGGTGGGCAGGTGCAGGGCCCGGCAGGCTTCGTCGATGACCGTCTCGACGGCCGCCCCTTTCCGCGGCGGCATCCTGGCGAGGCTGTGGAACCCGCTTGGTCGTGGATGCGGTGGAAGTGCTCATGCGGTGCCTTTCGGTTGGCGTCGGGTCAGGAGCTGGTCATAGGGGTCCACTGACGGCAAGGGGCGCTTGTCCTCGGGAATCTGTGCTCTGCGGGCCGTCACTCCGCTGGGTCCCGCCCACGGCGGCGGGTCGTCCGCCTCGCCCGGCAAGGGCTCCGGTTCCGGTCTCACGGCGCGTCCGGACTGATGGAGCCCGCTCTGATCGCTGCGGCCATGCCCAGCTGGACGGCTGCGGGCGGCATCCTCCGGTGCAACAGCAGCACCTCGATCAGGGCTCGTGCGCCGTTCGAAGATCAGCAGCTCAAACCAGTCGTCCAGCAGGGCGGTCACCAACCCGGCCCCCGACCTTTGGGCGTGCCGACTGGCTTTCCACAGCCGGATCAGCCTTCAGGATGGGCGCAACCAGCTCGGCTACCTCATCGAGGTGCGCGAGGTCCTGGAGAGCGGCCTGGTCCAGCAGCTCATCGACAAGCATCGGGAGGCCGACCGGTCCGCGGTCACTGAGGTGATGGCGCGGATGGAGGCCGAGGCGAGGGTGGACGGTGTCTCGCCGGAGACCGACCGGCTCTTCCATGACGTGCTGTACCGGCCGCTGGGCAATCCACTGGTCGGTCAGCTGCTCGGCGCCTTCTGGGACGTCTACCACCAGTTGCGCGACGACCTGGGCCCGCCCATCGAGGCCCCGGCCGACGTCGTCCGCCGACACCGCGACATCTACACCGCCGTGGCCACCGGCGACAAGGCCGCCGCCGTCTCGGCGATGCACGCCCACTTCGACGGCGTACGCAACCAGCTGTCCCGGTTGCAGCGTAAGGCGTGACGGCCGGGCTTGTCACCGGCCGCAGAGTGGACACTGGAGGGCCCTGATGCCCCTATGACGGCCAATTGTCAACGAGTCATCCCTCACCGCGGGACCAGCCTGCCAGCGGCCACCAAGGCCGCCAGCGAAGTCTCACAGTTTGTCAAGCCGTTCGGGGGCACTCAGTTCCTCGGCCCGCCCGGAGTGAACCAGGGTCAGCACGACCCGGTCGGTGAAGCTCAGACGTTGGTGGCGGCCGGCGCCGCGTCGGCGTAGCCGTGCCCGTCCTCGTCGGGCGTGTAGCAGGCCTTCCTGAGCTGTGGACCAGGCTGGTTGTAGCTCGGTCAGCAGCAGACCCAGGTGGTTGCGGCTGACTCCAGTGAAGGCACAATGAGTGAAGGCCGCACGGACCCGCTTGATCGACACAATCAGCAGATCTGTGCGGCCGTCTACATCCTGGTCAAGACGCCACGCCGGACCCCGCTACTGCGCACAACTCGTTAGCGACCCCCGTTACAAGATCGGGCGGTCAGCAGTCGTTGTACTCGTTCGTCCAGAAGGCGCCCTCGGCGGCGTCCGCCTTCTCGTCGATTACCTCCAACTCGAGCATCGTGTTCAGCGTTCCCTGCACGACGTCGGTCTTGAAGCAACCGTCGTCGGACAATGCGCCCTTCATTGCCTCGAGGGTGCGCAAGACTTCAGCCCGGTCGTAACCGCCGAGGTGGTCGAGGATCTGGTCGGTGGCCGCTGCCGGATCCGACTTGATCTTCTTTGTGGCGGTGGTCAACGCCCGGCTGAAGGCGGCGGCAGCCTCGGCGTTCTTTGTGGCCCACTCACGGTTCACGCCCCACGACGTGTACGAGAAGTCGTCCAGGGCTTCGATCTCACCCTTCGGCCCGTCCACGATGACCATGCCGAAGCCTTTCTGCTCTGCGATGTAGGGGGTGGGCGGCGACAGGTTGTAGGCGCCGATCTGGCCCTGCTCGAGAGCTGCGAGCAGCGCCGACGCGCCACCGATCGGTACGATCTCGACGTCGCGGTCAGGGTTGAGCCCCACCGAACGCAGGTAGAAGCGTAGGTAGGTGTCTGAGGGGGAGCCGGGGGAAGTGATGCCGATCTTGACATCCTTCAGGGCGCGCAGGCGGTCCTGGACCGGCCCATTCATGTTGACGCCCTTGCTCTCAGCGGTTTTCTTGCTCATCACCAGAGTGAGTGTGACGCGGTTCAAGATGCTGTGAGCCATGACGATTGAATCCTCGCCCTGAGAGCTCAGTTCCACGAGGTCCTCGAAGCCGACGTCT
The DNA here is from genome assembly GCF_053599675.1 of Streptomyces sp. NPDC000880. Taxonomy (NCBI): domain Bacteria; kingdom Bacillati; phylum Actinomycetota; class Actinomycetes; order Kitasatosporales; family Streptomycetaceae; genus Streptomyces; species Streptomyces sp. NPDC000880. The sequence continues at coordinate 6,689 of NZ_JBSFMS010000116.1, forward strand.
GCGTACTGCGCCCGTCCGGAGGCGAGAGCGGCGATGCTGTCGTTCCCGCTCTCAACCTCGACTATCTCCACCTTCAGGTTCTCGTTGGCGAAGAGACCGTCGTCCTGCGCGACGTACAGGGCCGAGAGGAAGACGTTTGGGGCGGATGCGATCTTGATCGTGGTGACCCCGTCGCCCGACGTCGCCCCGCTACCACATCCCGCCAGGAGCAGGGACGCGATGGCGCCGCCAGCGATGGTCCTGCCTAGTCTGGCTCGCATGTGCACTCCTCGTTGAGTTCGTCTGCCGATGGGACGAGGGTTTGACCGCCGGATCGAGATTCCGGTACAGCGGGGATGTGAGCGTTAACTGATGAGCGATGAAGCCGTAGCCGCACGTACCGGCATCGATCTCACCCGCCCCCGCGCAGCCTCACTTCGGGCTGCCAACGCAGCGCTCGGGACAATGGCTTGAGCGCTATCCCCATAATCAGCACGATCGTCGCGAGGACGATGACCCCGGCCAGGACCCCGGCGGTGTGGTATCGACCGGCTGCCTCCCGGGTGAGGTAGCCGATGCCGCGATTGGACGCGATGAACTCGCCCACCACGGCGCCGATCATGGCGGCCGGAAGAGTGCTCCTCAGCGCGGCGAGGATGTAGGGCAGGGCGCTGGGGAGCATCACCGAGCGCATCGTCTGCCAGGTGGAGGAACCCATCACCCGGCTCACGTCCAGGAGGCCCGGTGGTACCTGTCTGATGCCTTCAACGGTGTTTATGAAAACGACGAAGAAGACGAAATAGCTGGCGAGCACCACCTTGGGCAGCAGTCCAATGCCGAACCACAGGATGAAGACCGGCCCCAGGGCGACCGCTGGCACCGAGTAGGCGACAAGGAAGTACGGTTCCACCACCCGGAAAATGGTTCTGCGCAAGGCGAGTGGCCATGCCATTGCCACTGCCGCCAGGGCGCCGAACAGGAAGCCCAGGCCTGCGGCCACGAGGGTGAACCTGACGTGGAACCAGAAATCAGGCGAGACGGACCACTCAACCAGCTGTTCGGCCACCGCCGACGGAGTACTGACGAACAGTGGGCGGATCAGCGTGCCGGAGGCGAGGGTCCAGCCGACCAGCGTGCCGACTACGATTGCGAGGCGGCTCAGCAGGACCAGCCGGCGTCGGAAGCGTTGAGCCGACCTCGCACGCTGGTGTTCGTCAGCGATGACGCGCCCGGCATCGGATGGGTCATGCCGCCGCCCAGGCGCCAGAGTCGCTGTCATCCTCGCACCTCCGATGTGCTCCAGGGCAGAAGACGTGCTTCCGCGGCGCGGATGATTGCGTTGACGAGCATCACCAGCAGCGCCACTACAAGGACTCCCGCGAAGACCGTCGCCGTGTCGAACTGGCGCGACGCCCGGACGATGAGGAAGCCCAACCCCTGCGTCGAGGCGATGAACTCGCCGAGGATCGCGCCGACCATGGCGCGCGTGAACGTCAACCGGATGCTCGCCATGACCGCTGGCGCGGCGCCAGGTAGCACGACCTTGCGAGCCAGAAGCAAGCCCTTGGCTCCGAAGACCCTCGACACGTCGATCAAGCCAGGACTGATGCCGCGCACGCCGGCGACGCTGTTCACCAGGACGATGAGGAACACCATCAAAGCGGCGAGCAGGACCTTGGGAAGGGCATCGAGGCCGAACCACATGATGAACAGTGGCGCGAGCGCGATCTTCGGCACGGAGTAGAACGCCGCCAGGAATGGGGCGGAGATCTCGTCCAGCAATGGGAAGGCGACCAGCATCATCGCCGCAGCCAGGCCGACCACGACGCCGATGATGTAACCGGCGCCCGCGGCGCTCATCGTGGCACCGATGTGCTGCCACAAGATGCCGTCCAGCGCTAGCTCGACGAGACGGGCGCCGACCTCAGAGGGCTTGCTCACATAGCGTGGTTCGACGATGAAACCGATCGCGAACTCCCACAGGAGCAGCACCGTGATGCCGAACAGGGTGATCCCGCCATAGACCTGAGTCTTGGTCCTGAGGTCCGTGGACCGCGCCTGCCTGCATACCGACGCCAGGACCGCTGCAGCCGTGCTGTCCGCCCTGGGAGGGCTCTTCGTGAGCAGCGCGTTGACATTCATGCCGCTTCACCGCCCTGGCTGGTGCTAATCTCGTCGCGGATGTCCGCCCAGAGAGCGTCGTAGAGCTCCTTGAAGCCGTCCATTTCGTGGATGTGGTAGACGTCGCGCGGCCTCGGCAGGTTGACCTCGTACTCCCGCTTGATCCGTCCAGGGCGTCCGGTGAACGTCAAGATGCGGTCGCTCAGGGCGATCGCCTCTACCAGGTCGTGGGTGACGAAGAGGACCGAGGGCTTGGACCTTTCCCAGAGCTTGAGCAGCTCATCCTGCAGGATCACTCGCGTCTGCGCGTCCAGCGGACCGAACGGCTCGTCCATCAGGACCACCCGGCTGTCGTACGCAAGCGTCCGCACGATACTGGCCCGTTTGCGCATGCCGCCGGAAAGCTCGTGCGGGTAGTGGGTTTCGAAGCCGTCCAGTCCTACCAGATGGATGAACTCACGTGCGCGCTCACGACGTTCGACCTTGCCCATGCCGCGGAGCTCCAAGCCGAACTCCACATTCGTCAGCATCGACCGCCAAGGCAGCAGGTTGTCGTCCTGTGTGATGTATCCGATGGCGGTGTTGATGCCACGCACCGGCTTGCCCTCGTGGACGACCCTGCCCGAAGACGGCTTCGACAGACCCGCGAGCAGGTTGAGCACAGTTGACTTGCCACAGCCAGAGGGACCCACCAGGCTGATGAACTCCCCCTCGGCGGCGGTGAAGGACACGTCCTCCAGAGCCAGGAGTGGATCAGAAGCTCTCCCCCGTGGGACGAACGCTTTGTAGACCCTGTCCAGTTGTACTGCGACTGTGTCGCCTGCGAGCACCGTCCGGGTCACGCCGTCACGCTCCTCAAGTCTTGTCGGAATATGTCGTTCTCTCTTGTCGGGATGTGTCGCTCCCCAGGCGCCGATACGCCTGCTGACCGCCGTCAACGTGCTCGGACTCGTCGTAGACGAGCCGGTCGGAGTTCACCCCTCGGCCACCACCGGGTTGGACAACGACCCGAGACCCTCGATCTCAACCGTGATCGTGTTGCCGGGCTGCACCGGCCGCACCCCCTCGGGTGTCCCGCTGAGGATCACGTCGCCCGGCTCCAGGGTGGTGAACCGGGTGATGTACTCGATGAGGTACGGGATCGGGAAGATCAGGTCCTTGGTGCGGCCGTCCTGGCGGCGTTCACCGTCGACGGTGCAGGAGACCGCAACATCGGTCGGGTCGTACTCCGTCTCCACCCACGGCCCGATCGGGCAGAAGGTGTCGAAGCCTTTGCCTCGCGTCCATTGGCCGTCGGATTTCTGAATGTCGCGGGCGGTGATGTCGTTGCCGCACGTGTAGCCGCCGATGACGTCCCACGCATCGGCCGCCGCAACCCGCTGCGCCCGCTTCCCGATCACGAGCACTAGCTCGGCCTCGGGATCCAGGCGACGGGAGAGCTGGGGATAGACCACGTTTTCGCCCGGTCCGACCACCGAAGCCGATGGCTTAAGGAACAGCAGCGGCTCATCGGGCACCTTGTTGCCGAACTCCTCGGCGTGGGACCGGTAGTTACGCCCGACGCAGAGCACGGTGCGCGGGGTGACTGGAGCGCGCAGGGTGACCTCGTCCGCGGAGCCGATGGTCTGCCCCGTGGCGCGCAGGTCCACGAAGGGCGTCCCCTCGGCGGCCAGCACGAAGCCATCCTCGAGGACCCCCCAGGCGGCCGGGCCGGTCGTCTGGTAACGAACGATCTTCAATGGATTTCCTTCCTCTCGCGTGAGTCGTTGCTGTATTCGTCGGCGCCGGAGCGCGGCGTGCCGTCGTGCGCGTCGTGGGCGAGCTTCATGCGTTCAACCCGGCGGCGGGTGGTTCTGCGGTGTCCTCGACGAGCTTGCTGACGGTGTCGCCTACCGAAAGCTTGTGCGACAGCGCAAGCCTCGCCGCCCGCTTGGAGTCGCGGGCGCGGAGCGCAGCCACGATTTCCTCGTGCTCGGCCTGGGAGGCCGCCAGCCGCTCGGGGACCATCCGGAACACCCGCTGGAAGCCGGAGTGCCGTTGCCAGATGTCCATGGTGAGTTCGCGGAGCATCTCGTTGCCGCAGGCAGCGACGATCGTCTGGTGGAACTCGCGGTTGAGGTCGGAGAAACCCGGGCCGTCCTGCGCATCGACCGCCTTGCGCATCTGCGCCATCAACTCGTCGAGCGTTCCGAACTCGGCAGCGGTGATTCGCTCGGCGGCCAACCCGGTGGCGATGCTCTCCAGGTGACCGCGGATGAAGTAGGTCTCCTCGATCTCCCTCGCGGTCAGCGTGGTCACCCGCGCGCCGCGATACGGGACCATCTCGACGAGCCCGTCGCGCTCCAACATCCGCAGCGCTTCCCGGACGGGGATGTCGCTGGTCTCGTACTGGTTGGCCATGTCCCGTAGGACCAGGCGGCTGCCGGAGACGAGCTCATTGCTCAGGATCCGCTCCCGCAGCGCGCGGTAGATGCTCTGCGATTTCAGATCGGACACGCCCGCGCCCCCTTGTCGTCCCCGTCAGGAACCTCGATATGGCCCTTCCTCTGTGACCACCGTCACAGGGAGGAAACATATATGATATGAGCCCGAAGTCAATGGAGCTTGCTCCGGTGCGCCCGCCGCTCCTGAAAGCTTCGGCCAGTTACGGCGCGCCATGATCCAGCTGCGCTGGCGAGCAGCGCGCCCAGGATGCCGGCGATCCCGGAGCCGGCCACCACGGCGATCATGATCGTGGCGAGGCGCCGTCGAAGCGGTCCACCCAGTCCAGGACGTGATCGGCATGCTCCGAACCCGCCGTCAGCCGGAGGGATCCGATCGCCTGCCGGATCTCAGCCAGCGGCAACCAGCGCCGTCCGTCGGCGACTTGGCGGGCCACCCTGCGGCGCTTCTCGATCAGGGCCGCCTGCTGTACCGACCGGAAGCCACCGAGCTGGCCGTGGATACCCCTGCCGACCGACCGCGGGGACACCGTGGGCGAGCCAGCGCAGCCGGAGCCCGGTGCGGTTGTCGCGCAAGGTCTTGGAGGTGCGGAGCGACCCGGAAGACGGCGTATCGACCGTACAGAGTTGGCTGGAGCGGGCCCAGGCAAATCGAACTCGCGGTGCCGCACTCATCGGCGAAATGGCAGTTTCCTACATCATCAGAGAGGAACGTACGGCGCTCAATTTCATGCGCGAGGGGCGCTACACCGTCCTTCGCATGGTCTTCGAAACGGTGTGACTTCCCTTCATGGTCCGCCCAACGCCTTCGGTGTGGCCTGTCTGGTCACCGACCGGGACCCGGTGGTGAGGGTCCTTGCCGACGGGAAGAATGTCGAAGACACCACTGTGGCGGCGGCGTGCAGCGCCGACCTGGTCGCCGTTTCCCCCGACGACGACATTGGCCGCGGCGTGCAGCTGATGAGGGAACGGGCAATGCGCCGGCTGCCAGTCGTCGAGAACGGGCGCCCGGTGGGCATCGTCTCCCTCGGTGACTTGGCCGCCGAGCGCGACCCCAGCTCGGCGCTGGGCGACATCAGCTCGGCTGAACCCAACCAGTGAACCGCTGAGTGGCCGTGCGGGCCCTACACCCAGGCCACCCCATCTCTGCTGCTGCACTCCGGGCCAGGCCAGGCGGTAAGACAGCGGCCCAGCCCGCGCAGACACAGGCAGGTGCGGCCGTCGTACAGCAGACGCCCGGGCAAGGGATCGATCTCCCAGCCGATTCTCACCCGGGACGAGATGCCCGGCGATCGGGACTGCACCGTCCCCCCGGGGAGACCCGCTCCACCCTTCGTCCTGAAGGATCGAAGCCACGGTGCGTTACGGTCCGGCGTGAGCTCACGGGCGCCGCGTACGCGCCAGTGCCCGCCCCGCCGACGGAGAACGGGCGCCGAAAACGCTCCGCTGCTACGAGGGGAGGATGTTCTCCGCCTGCGGGCCCTTCTGGCCCTGCGTGACGTCGAAGGTCACCTTCTGGCCCTCCTGCAGCTCACGGAAGCCCGACGTGGCGATATTGGAGTAGTGGGCGAAGACGTCCGGACCACCACCATCCTGCTCGATGAAGCCGAAGCCCTTTTCCGAGTTGAACCACTTGACGGTTCCAGTAGCCATGTGTCCTCCAAGGACTCGAAATCGGCTCCCGCACCGTGCTGCCGGATGAGCGCGGCCAGCGGTCAGTCGTACGGCTGTCCCCCCGCTTCCAGTGAACGCCCGGCCCGGTCCTCTCACTGCTCCGGCCCGCTGCTCCCGGGACTCTTATCGCCTGGCACGTACTTCGGGCAGCTGCGGTTGTGGCAGGGGCCCGGTTTCCAGACGGGGACGAAGACTCCCATTGTTTTGTGTCGCTTGATCTCCGCAGTCACAGGGCCGTTGCACGCTGGGCAGATGTATCCGGCCTGCGGTGCCGTCTCACGCTCGTCGCTGCGCATACATCCAGGGTAAATAGATTTGTAATAAAATGGGACAAATTTTGCAAGAGGGTAGGCGGCCAAGTCACGGCCCCGGAGCCCCGGGGCGATCTGGCGACGGCGATACGGGCAGGCCCGCCAGGGGTGACCGCAGAGAGGCTGGGTCAGCTGTCCTGCGGAGGGTCGCCCGGCCGACGCGTCTCGTCCGCCCCGAACCCCGAATTCCGTTCCTGCGCCGGGTGCTGCTCGTCAGCCGCGCGGGAGGCGACGCCGTTCCCATCCCGTCCGGGATCCGAGACAGTTCCTTCCTCGGCTGGCTGGACCGGGCGCCTGAGACTCAGTACGACGGACACCGCCAGGACTGCCACGATGACCGCCAGACTCACCGTAGACGGGATCTCCGGAATGCTGCCGCTGAACAGCTCGTGGGATGCCTGGAGGATCAGCTTCACGCCGATGAAGGCGAGGATCAGCGCGAGGCCCTTGCTCAGGTAGTGGAATCGGTCCAGCAGGCCCGCAAGCAGGAAGTACAGCGCCCGCAGACCGAGGATGGCGAACGCGTTGCTGGTGTAGACGATAAAGGCGTCGTCGCTGACCGCGAGCACGGCGGGCACGCTGTCCACGGCGAAGATCAGGTCGGCTGCCTCGATCGCGGCGACGACCGCGAGCAGCGGGGTGGCGACGCGCTTGCCGGCCTCCTTGACGAAGAACTTCATCCCGGCGTACTCGTCCCGCACTGGCATGACCTTGCGCAGGAGCCGAACGGCGATGCTCTTGCCCGGGTCGAAGCTGCCCTCTTCTTCTTTGAAGATTTTGTAGGTGCTGTAGAAGAGGACCGCCGCGAAGGCGAACAGCACTGCAGTGAAGCGGCTGACCACGGCGACACCGGCGGCAAGGAAGATTCCGCGGAACACCAGAGCGCCCATGACACCGAAGAACAGAACGCGGTGCTGGTAGGCGCGTGGCACCTTGAAGTAGGCGAAGATCAGCGCGAAGACGAACAGGTTGTCGACCGACAGGCTCTTCTCCAGCAGCCACGCGGTGGTGTACTCCACCCCCGGCGTCGTGCCCAGAACCAGGAAGACGACGGCGCCGAAGACGAGTGCGAGGCTGACCCACACGCCGCTCCAGGCGGCGGCTTCCTTGAACCCGATGACATGCGCCTCCCGGTGCGCCAGCAGGTCCACGGCCAGCGACACGACCACCGTGACGGCGAACGCCGCCCACAGCCAGAACGGCACCTCAAGCACGAACGAACCCCTCACACGGACGGGGGTGAGAAAGACAGCCTGCCTCTGTAGAAAGTCTGACCCAGTACTTCACCCTTGTCGCCCGCGCCCGCAAGGGACGGCACCCCGGCCCCGGTGCCGTCCCTCGTCGTAGATGTGTCAGAGCGCGCCCGGGTCGTGGACGGGCCCCCTCAACGCGATCCCGCGCCTGGCCGGAGCCGAGAAGATCGCCAGACCGATCCACTGCCATGTCATCGTCGTGTGGCTCCTGTTTCAGAGGTGGGGCAGCGGGAGGGCTGTTGTGTGGCGGCGGCCGCCGCTGTCGGCCGGGAGCCCAGCGGCGGGCGAGGCGCTCTCCGGGACGGGTGCGCACCGGTAGTACACCGCCGTGCGCACCTGGTGCGCATCCGATGCGGCGATGCGCACCGCCTGGTGCGGTCGGTGCGCATCGTCTCGATTCGCCGGCGCACCGGTGCGCATCCTCCGGTCCGGCACCGCGCACCGGGTGCGCATCGGCGCGGTGCGTTTCCCCTGGACCACGGCCTTGTCTCCAGCTCGGTGAGGCAGGCGGCGATCTGCTCGCCGCGCCGGGCGGTTCAGCCGATCAACTCGTGCGGGACACCGGCGATCTCCATGACCGGCCGGCGGCCCGGCGTGACCGTGCGCGGCTCGGAAGCCAGCCCCAACGCCTCACAGACCTCAGCCATCACGATTTCGTTGTAGAGCGCGGACGCGGCGACGGTGTTCTCGTGCAGGGCCTCGGTGTGTACCGACCCCCACGTGCCGTCCGGGCGCTGCCCCTACAACAGCAGATGGTCATGCAGCAACGGCATCCCGGACCGTGCCTCGTAGTGACGGAAGCGCGCCGCGACCAGACCACCGGACGGACGCGTGCGGTGGATGCCGCCGCTGCCGAACCGGATCACCGCCACCTGGTCCTCGATCCACTCCAACACCATCTCGATCGCCCGCTCGTGCGCGGCCTCGATCACCCGCCGGGTCTCCTCATCACCCAGCGCCCACAACAGGTAGATCGCCGGCTGCGGGCGGAACACGAAGTCGACACCCGTGACCTTCACCCGGCGCCCAACGCACCTGCCCGCCACGCCGCCGATCGACTGTCCCCCGCGGCCAGCCGATCGGCGACGATCCCCTCCGCGTCCGGGTGCCGGCCTCCCTCACCGAACAGCTGCCGCAACTGCTGCGGCGGCTGACCTTGCACAGGTCAGATTGACCTTGCATCTGCGGCTGCCGCTCGACGCCCGGTCCCGGAGGGTGGCGCTCGGTGGTGTGGGCGCCGATCCTGTGTACATGGATGACACGGGAACCGTGGTGTTCCGCTGGCGGGCCGGGTACAAGAAGCCGTGGATCTTCGAGGAAGGAGCCGTCACCATCGGCGTGCTGCCGCCGCTGACGGTCTTGTTCTCCTTCGTCTTGCCGGTCGTGGCTTTCCTGCTCGGGCTCTGGACCATCTTCGGGATCGGGCTCTCGGGACGGGAATGGGTGCGTACGTGGAGGTCGGTGGTCGAAGTGCGGGTGGAGACGGGTGACCGGCGACGGTTGCTGCTGCGGCAGCGGTACGGGCGCACCCGCACCTACGCGCTGGACGCGGTGACCGCGGTGCGCCCGCTTCAGGTCGGACGCGTCTCAGGGGTCATGGTGGACGTCGAAGAGTACGACGAGCGGAAGCAGACCGACGAGATGGCGCTGCTCCTGGAGGTGGGCAAGGTTGCCCACACCACGTACGGAGCACCGCACATCACCACGGCCACCATATGGCCGCTGGTGGAGGAACTGCGACGCGTGTGCCCTCACATCGTCGTGGCCGAGACCGAGTACCGCATACGCAGCTTCTTCGACAACGAACGGGGCATGTCCCCCGGCTGAGCGCGGCCTGCCCTGGGCTTCGCCCGGGCGAACCGCGACCTCGATGACAGGTCTCGGTCGATCGCCGCAGGCGTGAGCGGCCCCGACCACCGGGCGGGGCCATCCGCGGCGGGCCTGGGCATCGACGCGCAGGGAAATCGGCCGGCATCGCCCGCCATTTGATGCCGTTGTCAAGCAGGTAGCGGACCGCGTCCAGCATCGCGGTGGCAGTAGCCCTCCGGCTGCCCGCCCCGGCCTTCCAGCCAGGCCGGCACCGGCAGCAGCGGCCGGACCACGGCCCATTCCGCGTCCGTCATGTCCGACGGATACCGCCGCACCCGCTCCGGCCGGTCGGCCGCGTTCCCGTACACGTGAGCGGCACAGCCGCCATGACCGCCCGGCGGATGCGGGCGTTGACCGACTCGATCGCGTTGGTCGTGCAGACGATCCGGCGGATCTCGGTGTCGAACCGCAGGAACGGGGTGAACTCCTCCCACGCGTTCTCCCACAACCTGACGATCGCCGGATACTTCTTCCCCCACACCTCGGCGAACTTTGAGAACCGGTCCAGAGCAGCCTCTTCGGTCGGCGCGGTGTAGACGGGCTTGATCGGTGGGCGGCCACATCTCGAGCTGAGTATGCAGCTGCAGTGGTCCGCGTACCGTCTTGGGGCTGAGGGCGATGTGGGCCATGACCGCCTCACGCACCGGTGCCAGTCCGTGCCGTCGTCGGCGACCAGAAGCACCATGCGCAGGTCCCTCAGCGACATCAGGTCGGCAGCCGTGTGTCGGAGGATCTCGACACCCAGATCGGCGGTGAGGCCGCCGTGGACACACGCGTCCTTGAGACGGCTGCTCCACACAGTCGCGTCGAGCGCGGCGAGGCCACAGTCGCCGCCGTTCGTCACCCCGGCACCGCTTGACGGTCTCACGGCCGGGACTGCCGTGGTCGTCTGTCCGTGACGCTGCGCGGTCAACACCCCTCCTAGAAAGCTGTATATGTCCCACATTCTTAGCAGTCCGCAACCGGCGCAGTGGCAGGAACGGTTCGTCCGGCCGCCCGCGGCAACCGCCTGTCGGACAGGAGACACATGCTCTCCCGGGCCCGTTCTACACTCGGCAGGCTTCCGGCTGGCGGAAGTGGAAGTGGCCCCTGGAAAGGACTGGTTGAACGTGTGGCAGGAGGCGCCGATCTACGACCGGCTCGTAGCGGAGAGCGGTGACATTCCCGCGCAGGTGCGCAGCGAAGCTGAGCGCACTGTGCGGGATCTGGAGCAGGTGATGCGATGGGGGGCGCCGGGGGCGGGTGGGCTCCCGCAGCAGGTACGGCCGTTCACGCCCATGCAGAGCTGACGCGGGACGGCCCGCGCGGCACGGCCCAGGCGATGCTCGCCTCCCGGCTCGGCGGAGTCCCGTGCCAGTATGGGCAGGCTGCTTGTGGACCCGGCCTCAGCCGGTGTCCAGGCTCCCGTGTCGCTCCGCATCCGCCGCTGCGGGCGGGCTCGGCGTCGATGCAGGCGGCCTGCTGGACGTCGGTTTCCTGAAGAGGGTCAGAAGCGGGCTGTGGACCCCTCCCTGAGTATCGGCAAGGCACGGAGGAAGGCGAGGAAGAACCCGTCTGCTGCTGCGGCGCCTGACAACGGACGGCGAAAACCACCTGCAGCCCCGAGGGGATGACAGTTCCGCTGCGCGAGGCGGGCATCATGTCCACGTACATCAGCGGGAAGACCCGGCTGGTGACCCTGCGCCGGAACAATTCGACGCCCTTGCCCCGCCTGCTCGGCGCAGTGCTGGCCGAGTTCACCCGCCCTTCGCAAACTCCTGATCCAGCAGAACCCACTTGAACACGACACCGCTGATCACACCCAGTGCGCGCTGTGAGCACGCCGACGCAGGCGTACAGATGGGTCACTGCCCCGCTACACAGCATCAGCGGCCCGATGCCCGGATGGCGCGGCCCGCAGCGCCGCTCACGCCTCCCTGGCCTCCGTCACCGGGATTGACCGGGCGTTTCGCGTCCGGTCGTCGCCTGATGCCGAAGGCGGGAGGCAGGGCAGGGACGGCACGGGTCAGGCGAAGGCGGGCATGATCTTGTCGTGGATCAGGCGGAGCTGGGTGTTCACATCGGCCACGCCCGCGAGGTCACGGCCGGTGAAGGCCTTGACGAGAGTGCGGTCGGTGACGGCGCAGATCATGTGGTTGACGCCGCTGGGAGCGATCTCCCGCTGGATCTTCTCCAGGCACTCCTCGGGGGTGCCCGCGATGGAGAGGCGTTCGGCGGTCTCGGGCGTGGTCAACTCGATGCCGCGGGCGAGGTCACCTGCGGCGATGGCGTCGATGACCGGTTTGAGTTCGCCCGGGTCGACCCCGTTGCGGCGCAGCTGCTCCTCGGGCATCGAGGAGGCATAGATGCCGACCATGCTGCGGGCCGCGTCCTTGGCGGTCGCGGAGTCGGGCCCGGTGGCGAAAACGACCCAGGCACCTATGTCCAGTGACCGCCAGTCCTTCCCCGCCCGCTCGGCTCCGGCCCGGATGTGCCGCACCGCGTAGTCGTACGCCTCTCGCGTGTAGCTCAGCGCGTGGTGGCAGCCGTCGGACCACTCGCCCGCCGCCTCGAAGGACTTGGGCCCGCGCATCGCCCCGAGCTTGAGCGGCACGCGCTCCTGGACGGGGCGGGCGAAGGTGAACAGCCCGTGGTAGGTGAAGAACTCGCCGTCGTACGAGATGGCTCCCTCGTCCAGCAGGGTACGCACCACATGCAGCGCCTCCTTGACCCGGGACAACGGCCGAGCGCGGGCCCAATCGATGCCGTACTGAGCCAGCAGCCCGAAGTTCCCGCTGGACAGCACGCCTTCCGCCCGCCCGCCGGACAGCTCGTCAAGGGTGGCCAGGGCCTGAGCGATCAGGGTGGGTTCCCGGAGCGTGACCGGGGACACGCTCGGGCCCAGACGGATCCGGCTGGTCTGGCCGGCGGCCGCGGCAAAGAGCAGCCACAGATCCTTGTGCCAGGTCTCGTCGGCGGCATAGCAGGCGTGAAAGCCGAGCTCATCGGCGAGCCTGATCGAGGCCAGTGACTCCTGGAGCGGATAGTCGGGGAGCATCGCATAGCTGAACTTCACGGGCGTCACCTTCCGAAGCGGGAACGGGCGGTACGGACCGCCGGGCTGGTTACCTCTCCCGAGAGTGTGGACGCGGGCCCCCAACTGTCCAGTGGGCGTAGCGCAGTTGGTGTCCGGAGTCGGTTGCCCAGGGGGGCGGGGTCTCGCCCCCCTGGCCGTATTCCGACAGCTCTGGCGCCGGCACCGGGCCCAGGCATCGCGCCGCCGAACTCGTCCGGGTCCAGCCCGGAAGCCTTCAATTGCTCGGCGCACGGGGAGCAGAAGATGTTGCGGGTATTGACGATGAGGTAGCAGCGCTGGGTCCGGCGGCTGGAGGAGGACGTGCGGGGTTGACCAGATCACCGGTGAACAGCCAGCGCTGCCCGTCCCACTCCCCCGGCCGCCGGCCGCCGTCGATGCGGTCCTCCAGCCAGGTACGTCCCTCGCCGCTGTCCCAGCTGGATTGGCCCGGCGAGCCATACGGCGCGGGCAGCCGCAAGGCATGGCTCATCGGTGCTCCCGTGAGCTTGTTCCGCTTTGACGGACACCATTGGTGTGGTGGTCAGGCTGCGAGTGCGGTCTCGTATTCGGCTGCGGTAGCCGAGATTCGGGCCCGGTGGCCTTCGACCCGGGCATAGCAGTGCTCCGGGCCCGGCCTGCGCCACGGGGGACAGTACGCCGCGGCGCAGGCCGGGACCGGAGGTCACGTAACCCGTCCTGGCCGGCCTCCACGCAGCGGGGATGGCGACCGGCGGCGCGATCCGCCGGCTGCCCCTCAGACCTTGCGGCCGATACCGCAGACCGCGTCCACTCCTGCGGGCTCTGCGTCCGGTCCGGATGTGTCGGGGCGCCACTGTGACGTCACGACGACGCCGGGGGCGACGAGGTCCAGGTCGTGGAAGAACGTGGCGATCTGCTCGGGTGGGCGCAGGTGGTATGAGTTGGCCGAGTTGCCGTTGTAGGTCTCGATGGCCTTGTTCAGGGTCCCGTTCGTGTTGGTGCCGTCGCTCAGTGCCAGGTAGCTGCCGAGCGGGACCGCGGCGACCAGTTCGTCGACCAAGGCCGACGGGTTGTCGGAATCCGGGAGCTGGCCCATGATCCCCAGCATCGTCAGCGCGATGGGCTGGGTGAAGTCGAGGGTTTCGGCGGCTTCCTCCAGGATCGTCGCCGTGTCGCGTACGTCGGCGTCGATGTAAGCGCACGCACCTTCGGCTGTGCTGGTCAGCAGGGCTCGGGCATGGGTCAGGACCAGCGGATCGTTGTCGACGTAAACAATCTTGCAGTCAGGCGCCACCCGCTGCGCCACCTCGTGCGTGTTGTTGGCGGTGGGCAGGCCGGTGCCGATGTCCAGGAACTGGCGGATGCCCGCCTCGCCCGCCAGGAAGCGCACCGCGCGGGCGAGGAAGTACCGCTGCTGGCGGGCAATACGGGCAATGTCCGGGAACGTCTGCAGGATCATGCCCCCCATCTCGGCGTCGACGGGGTAATTGTCCTTCCCGCCCAGCAGGTGGTTCCAGACGCGTGCCGAGTGCGGACGGTCCGTCTGAAGCCTTGCTGTCAAGGAGAGTTGCTGATCGCTCATGAGCGAAATCTTCACACACGTTCTGGGCCACCACCCAGCGGATGGATGGCCTTCACACGGAGCCACGCGCGGCGGACGGCCCGGCCGCCGACCCGCTACGGTGAGGCCGCTGCAAGAGCCTGCTCAACGCGGTTCCCTTCGCCATCGGCATGTCGGATGAGGTCGGCGACGCCGGCGCGATCACGTACGCCGCGCGGTTCTACGCCTCTGTCGCCGACGGACAGTCGATCCAGGCCGCTGAGGACGCCCGCCACTCATCCGGCACAGCCGGTCGACAGGACCGCGAGCCGCCGCGTGAAACGGCTCTTCAGCCTGCTGGGGAGGGACGGTAGTACAGGACGGCGGCGCCGGAGGCGAAACGTCTTGTTGCCTGCAGCTGAAGGGGAGTCCTGGGATAGTCGCCACTGAAAAGGCGCGTCCCCCCGCCTTGCAGGAGGGGATTGAGGATGAACCGGTATTCGTCGATCAGCCCCAGGGCGGTCAGAGTCGAGCTTGTCGGCGGCGGCCGGAGGGTGTAGTAGACGAGGATGCGGGTGGCGAAGTTCTCGCGCATCTCCGGTCCGCCCAGCGCGCGGGCGGTGCGGACTGGGCGACCCGCCGGATGTGCAGGCGGACCTGACGGCCCATGAACAGGATCTCGGCAAGGGCTTCGATGGTGGGGCTGGTCTTCGGGTCGCCCTGCTGCCGGGCTTTCTCCCAGTAGCGGGCGAGCTGCTTCATGGTGGCCAGCATCTCGCGCACGCCCGGGTCGATCAGGCGCAGCGCGTTCGGCGGGCGGTGCTTCTTCTTCACGATGAGGTGCGGCTCCCGTCCGGCGTGACGCCAGGAAAAAAGGGACATGCGTCAGGCGGCGCAGCGGATGTTCTTCCAGGCCGCGACCCGTATCGCCGCGCGCCCTTTGGAGGACGGCAGCGGCGTCTTGAGGGAGGCTCTCACCTCCCTCAAGACGCTGTTCGATCTGTACCGTGAGCCCCTCGAATCAGACGCAGCTCCACTTCCCCCCGCCAAGGGGCACTCCGTCTACGAATTGGCCTTGGACATTCTCAACTTCGAGCTCGCACTGTTCCTGGCCAAGTGGCACCCCCGACTGCGTACCTTCGAGGAAGCCCACCCCGGCGGAGACGAGTCCACATGGCCGCAGAACGCCGCCTTCCGGGAGGAACTACGGGAACTGCAAAGGAACCTGCGGGCAGCTCCCAGCCGCGGCCGATCTCGTCCTGGCCGAGCTGCTGCCCGCACACCTCACAGATCTTCCGGTTCCGCACGCGGCCCAAGTCCGTCAGGTGGATTTGCCTGAACGCAACGCTGTGCGACTCCGTGGCTGGCACCACCGACACCGGGATGGTCACCAGGCCGAAACTGATCGCGGTCGAAAGCAGGGAAGGCATCTACAGGTCCTCCTAGCACCCCCGTGACCAGCGTACGAGCGGCACCGGCGAGAGGCGCGGGGAGCTACTGCGCGGGAGCCGCCGCACCAGCCGTGGCGGGCTGCTCGTCGCCGACGTGCTTGAGCGCCATCCGCGCGGCCACCTTCTCGCCCTGAGGGACCTCCGCCCACCATTCGTGCATCAGGATCTCCGTCGTCAGCTCCAGAAGCCGACTCCGGTACCGGCTGTCCGCCTCGAGCTGCTGCCCACCGGAAGTGGCGAGTTGACCTCTCAGTTCAGCGCTCCACACGCCCGCATGTTGTTCTTCTGCGATCCCTAAGCCTCGATCCACCGGCGTGGTTTGAGAGTGATCTTCAGACCGGTTTCTTATCCGGTTTGGGTCGGTGTCCGGGGATGGGCGGGTGGTAT
>NZ_JBSFMS010000117.1:0-22114 GCF_053599675.1 Streptomyces sp. NPDC000880
GTCGTTCTCGCAGGCGTAATGCCCGCTCGCCCAAGCTGCGTTGGCCTCGACGACCGCTCGTCCGTCACCCCTCCACGCCGACGTCGAGCACGATCGCGCTCGACAGTACTGACCGCGATCCGGCCCGCTCGGCCGCCCGGCGTGTCGGAGCCGGCCCGGTCGTCAGAGCTTCGACAGCTCGTCGACCAGGTCGTCCAGCCCCAATGAGCCCTGCGACAGCGCCGCCATGTGCCACGCCTTTGAGTCGAACGCGTCGCCGTGTGCCTTGCGGGCGTTCTCCCGACCGAGCAGCCAGGCCCTCTCACCGAGCTTGTAGCCGATCGCCTGCGCCGGCATCGACAGATACCGGGTCAGCTCGCTCTCCACGAAGTCCGCGGGCCGCCCGCTGTGGCTGCCGAAGAACTCCTGCGCGAGCTCCGGAGTCCATCGCTCGCCCGGGTGGAACTCCGAGTCCGCCGGAATCTCCAGCTCCAGATGCATGCCGATATCCACGATCACCCGACACGCCCGCATCATCTGCGCGTCCAGATAGCCGAGCCTGCGCTCCGCGTCGGGCAGAAAGCCCAGCTCGTCCATCAGTCGCTCCGCGTACAGCGCCCAGCCCTCAGCGTTGGCGCTCACCCCGCCGATCGTCGCCTGGTAGCGGGAGAGCTGGTCCGCGACATGCACCCACTGCGCGATCTGCAGATGATGGCCGGGCACACCCTCGTGGTACCAGGTCGACACCAGGTCGTACACCGGGAAGCGGGTGGCGCCCATGGTCGGCAGCCAGGTGCGGCCCGGCCGGGTGAAGTCCTCCGACGGACCGGTGTAGTACGGCGCGGCCGCGCCGCCCGGCGGAGCGATCCGGGACTCCACCTTCCGTACCCGCTCGGCGAGTTCGAAGTGCGTGCCGTCCAGCGCCTCGATCGCCTCGTCCATCAGCCGCTGCAGCCAGACCCGCACCTCCTCGACACCCTCGATGTGCTCGCCGTGCACATCGAGATGGGCGAGCGCCTCCCACGGCCCGGCGCCCGGAAGGATCTTGTCGGCCTCGGTCTTCATCTCGGCCAGCAGCCGGTGGTACTCGGACCAGCCGTACGCGTACGCCTCGTCGAGGTCCAGATCGGTGCCGTTGAAAAAGCGCGACCAGCGGGCGTAGCGTTCCCGGCCGACGGTGTCGGGGGCGTCCACTACGGTCGGCGCGTACACATCGCGCATCCAGTCGCGCAGCTCGGCCAGCGCATTCGTTGCCGTGCGGGCCGCGGCGTCGAGCTCGGTGCGGAGGGTGTCTGGGCCGTCCGCCACGAAATCCTCGAACCAACTGCGGTCCGTGCCGAGCCACTCCGTCATCTGGCCGATATTGGTCTGGGTGGCACGGGGGCCGCCCAGGAGCTCGCGCTCCAGCCCCAGCTCCAGCGAGGCGCGGTAACCCTCCAGCGCGCCCGGCACCGCACGTAGCCGCTGCGCGATGGCCGCCCAGTCCTCATCGGTCTCCATCGGCGTCACGGTGAACACCTCGCGCACCGTGTGCACCGGCGAGCGTATGTTGCTCACCGTACGCAGCCCTTCATCGGCCTCGTGCACGGCGAGTTCGGCCGTCAGACGCTCTCGCAACAACCGGCCGCAGCGCCGCTCCGCATCGCTCTCGGCGCCCGGCAGTTTCTCGGCATCGTCGAGCCGGGCGAGCGTCTCGCGGGCCAGTTCGGCGATACCTTCCTGACCCGCGGGTGAGTAGTCGGGAAGGAAACCCGAACTCTCCTTGATTCCGAGGTATGTGCCGATGGTCGGGTCAAGTTCGATGAGTGCGTCGACGTAGGCGTCGGCGACCTGGCGCGGCAGCGCGCTGCTGAGAGTGACTGGCATGCGCATATCCTCATACGAGTGGGGCCTCCGCGTCACCATCATCAATGCCCCAGTGGCCTGTCAGGTGTGCGTCAGATCCGCCGACGGCGGGAGCAGCGGGCCGCAGTCCCACTGCTGGAATATCAACCGCGTTTCTACGCGGGTGACTTCGGGCCGCGAAGTGAATTCGTCCACCACCAGGCGCTGCAGATCCGCCGTGTCCGACACGGCCACATGCACCAAGTAGTCGTCGGGGCCCGTCAGATGGAACAGCGCCCGGGACTCGGGCAGTGCGCGGATCCGCTCCACGAACGGGCCGATCAGTTCGCGCCGGTGCGGACGCACCTGGACCGAGAGCAGCGCCTGCAGTCCCCGCCCCAGCCGGGCCGGGTCCAGGGCCAGCCGGTGCCCGAGTATCACACCCGAGCGACGCAGCCTCGCCACCCGGTCGAGACAGGTGGACGGAGCCACTCCGACCTCCGCCGCCAGGTCGCGATAGGTGGTCCGGGCGTCGTTCTGCAGTAGGCGGAGTATGTGGAGATCCACCGGGTCGAGAGCGACAGTTTCAGCCATTCGCCGAACGTAGCACGGGCCATAGTCCATACCCCCCGGTATGTGTTCAGAGTGCGGGCATGGAGAACAGAGCCTTC
This sequence comes from Streptomyces sp. NPDC000880, assembly GCF_053599675.1. Lineage (NCBI taxonomy): Bacteria > Bacillati > Actinomycetota > Actinomycetes > Kitasatosporales > Streptomycetaceae > Streptomyces > Streptomyces sp. NPDC000880. The sequence goes on from NZ_JBSFMS010000117.1 coordinate 2,475, forward strand.
GCCGCCCCCGCATCCCGGGCGCTGGCCACCGAAGCAGTCCACGCCGGGCGCGAGGACCTCGCGCAGCTCGGCCTGCACGCCCCGCCGCTGGACATGTCCACCACCTACCCGTCGTACGACGCCGCCGCGGAGGCCGAGCGAATCGACGAGTTCGCCGCCACCGGCGCGCGCCTGGAGGGGCCGCCCGTCTACGCGCGGCTGGACAACCCGACGACGGCCCGCTTCGAGACGGCGCTGGCCAGGCTCGAGGGGACGGAGAGCGCGGTGGCCTTCGCCAGTGGCATGGCGGCTCTCACCGCCGTACTGCTGGCACGGGCGAGCCTGGGCCTGCGCCATGTGGTCGCCGTGCGGCCGCTGTACGGATGCAGTGACCATCTCCTCAGCGCCGGGCTGCTGGGGACCGAGGTGACCTGGACGGACCCGGCCGGCATCGCGGCGGCGATCCGGCCCGACACCGGTCTGGTGATGGTGGAGACACCCGCCAATCCGACGCTCGCGGAGGTCGATCTGCCTGCGGTGCGGCACGCCTGCGGCTCCGTGCCGCTGCTCGTCGACAACACCTTCGCCACCCCGGTGCTTCAACGGCCGGCGGAACACGGTGCGCGGATCGTGCTGCACAGCGCCACCAAGTATCTGGGCGGGCACGGCGATGTGATGGGCGGCGTGGTGGCCTGCGACGAGGAGTTCGCACGCATGCTGCGCCAGGTGCGCTTCGCCACCGGCGGCATATTGCACCCGATGGCCGGTTACCTGCTGCTACGCGGGTTGTCCACGCTTCCGGTGCGGGTCCGGGCCGCGTCCACCACCGCAGCCGACCTGGCCTGCCGGCTGTCCGCCGACCCGCGCGTCGCCCGCGTCCACTATCCGCGGGTGGGCGGGGCGATGGTCTCTTTCGAGGTTTACGGCGACCCGTACCAAGTGATCGCGGGCGTACGGCTGATCACACCGGCGGTCAGCCTCGGCAGCGTCGACACGCTGATCCAGCACCCGGCCTCCATCAGCCACCGCATCGTGGCTGAGGGAGACCGGCGCTCGGCGGGCGTCAGCGACCGGCTGCTGCGGCTGTCGGTCGGGCTCGAGGACGTCGAGGATCTGTGGCGCGATCTGACCGAGGCGCTCAGCGCTCAGCCTGTTCGAACCAGGAACGGGGGCGCACAGCGGTCGAGTCCAGTCGGGCGGTGATCACCAGCGTGCCCTCCTCGATCTGGTAGTCGAGCGGCAGGCCGAGGCCGCGCATGGCCGCGACCATGCCGGTGTTGGAGGACTGGGTCACCGCGTAGACGCTCTCGCAGCCGGCCTCGACGGCGAGCGCGACCAGTCGGCCGAGCAGCTCCGAGCCGATGCCGCGGCGCTGCCAGGCGTCCTCGACGACCAGGGCGACCTCGGTCTCGTTGCCGTCCCAGAGGAGATGACCGAGGGCGACGAGCCGGCCGGAGGTCGTCTGTGCGGCGAGGGTGCGGCCGAAGCGCGGGCTGAGGAGGTGGTTGAGGTAGCGGCCGGCGTCGCCGACCGGGCCGTGATAGCGCAGGCTCAGGGTGCGGTCGGAGCAGCGCTCGTGCATGGCCGTGGCCGCATCGACATCGCTCTGGTCGGCACGTCGCACGGTGATCTCATTGCCCTCGGGGAGGGTGAGGACGTCCTCGCTGCGCGGGATGCGCGGGCCGAGGCGGGCATCCAGCTCGACCAGGGCGCGGGCCCGGGCGAACTCCGTGGGTGTGAAGGGGAGATAGGGCCGCTCGACGGTGATCGCGCCGCCGTTCGGGTCGCGGAGCCGCATCACCGTGTCCTCCAGCACGCCTTCCACCGGCGGCGTCTCGCCCAGGGGGCGGCCGGTGAGCGTGACTGCCGGCAGCGAGTGGATGGTGCAGCGGCCGAGCAACTGCCGTAGTGCGAGCGGTAGTTCGGCCGCGTCGAGTGCCGTGCGGCTGGCCAGCCCTAGCACCCGGGTCGGGGTGTCGACGAGATCGTGGGCGTCGGCGCGCTCGATCCAGGTGCTGCTGCCGCCCGCCGCCGAGATCTCCCGGGTGAGCTGCTGGGCCTGGAGGGACGCGGGGGCGCGCAGCAGGAACTCGTCCACCGTGCCGTCGGCGAGCGGGTGTGTCTGGAGGGTGAGGATGTCGACGTGGTGGCGGGCGAGGGCGATGCACAGCGCGGCCAGGCTCCCGGGCGTGTCCCGCACGGTGGTCCGCATCCGCCACAGCATGGTCTCGCACACGTTGTCGTCCTGCCCGGCGGGCGCGGTCACGGCCTGTGCGTACGCCGTGGCGGCCGGTACCGCGTCGTCGGCGGTATGGGTGATCTCGGCCGGAGGTGCATGGCTGTGGCGTCGTGCCCACCATGTGTGGAAGGTGGCCGTGGCGACGAGGATCACGGCTGAGGTGATGAGCAGGAACGGGCCGTCAGGCCCGTGCCCGATCATGTTCGCCACGGCGTCGGCGACCGCCACCGCCGTGAACAACGCCGCCAGCTCGACGAGATCCCGCCGCCAGTGGTGTGGACGGCGGGCTGTCTTCGCAGAAGTCACATCAGTCATGACCTCACTGTGACCGAAGGGTGTTGCGTGATCACGAACGCTTTGTGACTGATGGGTTAAGCATGGATCTGGACCGCTATTGGCTGTTTTTCGCGGTTTCTGGCGTGGAGTGTTCGGCTCCACGCTTCAAGGCGGTCACCAGCCGGGACGCGACGGCGACCAGCTGGAAAGAGCCCCCGCGCCCAGGGAGAGCCGCGACCCCGGGTATCTCCGCCGCCCCGCTCTCGCTCTCACCGTCCCCGTCGTCCCCGCTCCCGTCGCGGCTGCCCCGCAATGCTCGACGCAGTCGGCGGCCACGGCGCGAGCCAGTCGGGGTCCCGGTCCGAAAGCAAGTCGAGTAGATAGGTAAAGGAACTGGCTGGTCAGGTCCCGGAGATGGCCCGCAACGCGTCCAGATGTCGCCGGTAGGCGGCGCGCCCCTCGGCAATCAGGGACAGCCACGTCCGCGTCCGCCGCCCGACCCGGCCCTTGTTCACCCCGACCCAGCCGGCTTCCTCAAGTGCCGCGACCTGCTTGGACAGCGCCGAGTCCGTGATCTCGACCAGATCGCGTACGAAACCGAACTCGGCCTTGTTCAGCGGTACCAGGGCCGCCACGATCGACAGCCGGACGGGCGAGGCCAGCAGCGGGGCGAGTGCATGGCGGGGATGCGTACCCGACCCCTTCTCGGACTTCCAGGGCTTCTCGGACTCCTGCGCCTGATCCGCATGCTCCGTCATGCCGACCGCCGCGTCTCCTGCCAGGCCCCGACCGCCGGCGGCAGCGCGCACCCCAGGGCCCCGGCCACGACGAACGCCACACTGTTCTCGAAGGCCGAGACGCTCAGCGCGATGGTGACGCCGTAGGCGACCGCCCACGCGCCGATGACGCTGCCGTGCTTGACACCGAACCCCCTGCGGACGACGCGTTGCGGCGGCGTACACACTGAGCCCACCCACCATGCGACCGCCTCGCGCAGTGCCGACTACAACGCGCACCCGCGCTGCCGGGCAGGGGCGGAGGCCGCGGGGAGCAGTTCCCAGGCGGCGTTCCAGGAGTCACCCCGGGAAGGCCCGCCGGGCCGCACTGGCGCCGCTGCGTGCCCTCAGCCGGCCGCAGTGGGGACGGCTTGCCCTGCTCGCCGCCGTCGGCATGGTCGGCTTCAATCTGGCGATCCTGGCCGCGGAACGTACCTCGGAGCCGCCGTTCCGGGCGTGTTCGCCGGCTGCGCGCCCGTCATCGTCGCGGTGCTCGTACCGCTCCTGGACGGCCGTCGGCCCGCCCGACCCGTGCTGTACGGGGCCCTGCTCGTCGCCGCCGGGGCCTTCACCGTGCAGGGCTGGGGCCGTACCGACTCGGTGGGCATCCTCTGGTCGGTGGGCGCGCTGGTCGGCGAGGTGGGCTTCGCCGTACTGGCCACACCCGTGCTGCGACCGCTCGGCCCCAAGCTGCTGACCGCCACCGCCACCGCCACCGCCACCGCCACCGCCTGCGGCATCGCGGCCGTCGAGTCCACCGTCGTCGGCCTGGTCCTCGACGGCGCGCGCTTCGTGCGGATGCCCGACCAGGCCGAGACGACAGCGCTGCTGTGGCAGGCGGCTGTGGTCACCGTCGTCGGCTTCGTCACCTGGTACATGGGCGTGCAGCGCATCGGCGCCGAGCGCGCCACGCTCTTCACCGGGCTGATCCCCGTCGCCGCCGCCCTCACCGCGCCCCTGGTGGGCACAGGGACGTTCGGTGCGGCCCAGGCGGCGGGCGGTGTGCTGGTCGGAGCGGGCGCGGCCCTCGGCTCCGGGGTGTTCGCGAAGCGGTCAGCGGCTGCCGTCCAGGATGACGCGCGCGACAAGCGCGGGGTTGTCGTTCATGGGCACATGGCCGCAGCCGGGCAGCCGCACCAGCCGTGCCCCGGGGATGACGTGCTTGGCCCTGATGCCCTGGCGGCGCAGCAACAGCCGGTCTCGCGTCCCCCAGCCGATGGTGACCGGCACATCGGGGACGTCGTCGCGGAACAGGACGGAGCGCCCGGCGGCAAGCGTCTCGTGGAAACCGGTGGCCCGGCGCAGCGCGAGGGTCTCGGCGACGGCCGCCTCGGGTGAACGTCGTCCGGGCCGGGCGTAGATACTGCTGGTCAGCGCCGCCCGCCCGGCCGCCGTGCGGGACAGGCTCTCGATCAGCGGCAGCGGCATCGACTGCGCCCCGAACCGCATCGCGCGCAGCGTCCCGAAGGCGTAGAGCCGCTCGCGCTCCGTCCAGAAACCGGCGGGCGAGAGCGCCGTCACCGACCGTACGAGCTTCTCCCGGCCCAATTCCAGGGCGAGCAGCCCGCCGAGGGAGTTCCCCGCCACATGGGGGCGCTCGATCTCCAGCGCCTCGCAGAGCGAGCCGAGGAGCGAGCCCACGGTGGCGAGGTCGTACGACACGCCGTCGGGCAGCGCCGGAGAGCTGCCGAAGCCGGGCAGGTCGACGGCGATGACATCACGCTCGGCGGCCAGGCTCCCGAGGACCGGCTCCCATGCCTGCCAGTGGTGCCCGATGCCGTGGAGCAGCAGCAGCGGCTCACCCTCGCCGGCGCGCTCGTAGGTGACGGACAGCGTGTGGCTGCCCCTGGGGGACTCGATGGAGAACGAGATCTTCGCGGCCATGCTTGCTGCTCCCTGGTATCGCCCACGATGGCGCGGGCGGTGTCGCCCACGTGAAGACGTTTTAGACGGATCGTCAGTAACAATTACCGCTCAGTAGCTTCCAGTTCAAGGGGGCATGCGGGTTGAAGGCTGCCTGGACAGACGGTGCGCGGTCGGTTGGGATGGAGAGGTGGCAACAGACACCGTGACTGAGGTCTTCGAAGAGCACCGGCCTGTGCTGACCGGGGTGGCCTATCGCATGCTCGGCCGGGTGGCCGACGCCGAGGATGTGGTGCAGGATGCCTGGCTGCGCTGGTCGGCCGAGGACCGCAGTGGCGTCCGCGAACCATGTGGCTTTCTCGTGCGCATCACCACCCGCCTCGCCGTCGACCGGCTGCGGCACGTCAAGTCGCGGCGCGAAGCATACGTCGGCCCCTGGCTGCCCGAGCCGATCGCCACGGACTTCGGGCCGACCCTCCCCGATACGGCTGAGCGCGCCGTCCTCGCCGAATCCGTCTCGCTCGCGGTCCTCGTCGTACTGGAATCGCTGTCCCCGCTGGAGCGCGCGGTGTTCGTGCTGCGCGAGGCCTTCGGATTCCCGTACGGAGAAATCGCCACCACGCTCGACAGGTCCGAGGTGGCTGTGCGCCAGCTCGCGGGCCGGGCGCGCCGGCATGTGGAGGAGCGCAAGCCCCGCTACGACGTCGACCCCGGCGAATGCCGAGACCTCACCGAGCGCTTCCTGGCCGCCGCGTCCGGCGGCGACCTGGACGCGCTGCTGACCCTGCTGGCGCCCGATGTGCGCCTGGTCGGCGACAGCGGCGGCAAATCCAAGGCCCCGCTGCGGGTCATGGACAGTGCGGACAAGGTCGGCCGCTTCCTGTTCGCCGTGGCCAAGGAGCCGATCCGGGAACTGGGCGTCCGCTTCGTGGAGCTCAATGGCGCGCCCGCGCTGCTCGTCCTCTCCGCCGGAAAACCGGACAGTGTATTCCAGTTGGAGGTTCTGGATGGACGGATCCAATGCATCTACATCATTCGCAACCCTGACAAACTCGCCTCTCTGGCTGTTGCCTAGCCGCTCCCGTAGCCGCGCGCCGGACCCCGCGCCCCAAGAGGGCGCGGGGTCTTGTGCTGCCTGCGTTTCACAGGGGCACGAACGTCCCGTGAACGCTCTGCGAAGTCGGTTGGTTCCCCTGTGTAACCAACAGAGGATTGGTCTTGACCAAGGGGGAGTGCCGTCCTATGGTCGGCAGAGTTAGTGCAGGAACCTTTAATAAACAAGGGCGCGGAATAGCCGCCGCTGACACGGCGATTGCGGAGGATCAGGGTGGGGACCACGCAGCTGGAATCGGTGCCGGAGCCCAAGTACTGGCACCTCAAGACCGTGCTCAGTGAAGCGCTCGACTCGGATTTCGCGGTGGGGGAGATCCTGCCCAACGAGCGTGAGCTCGCCGCTCGCTTCGGAGTCGCCCGCGCCACACTCCGGCAGGCGCTCGAACAGCTTGAGCTGGAAGGCCGATTGCAGCGGCGTCGCGGCGTCGGCACGACCGTCGCCCCGCCGCGCATGGGCGTGGACGTCTCCACCACCGCGCACACCTGGCCGGGCGCCGCAGAGGACGCCTGGCAGTCCGTCGACTGCACGACGGCGGTGCCGCCACTGGCGGTGGCCCGGCTGCTCGACACCGACACGGGTGAAGAGACCCACACCGTACGCAGGCTGCGCGTGACGCACGGCCAGTCGGTCGCGGCCGAGCTGCTGTACGTTCCGGCCTCGTCCGTGCCCGAGCTCTCCGCCATCGACGCGCCGTCTGGGCCGGCCCGGGCCCGCGCCGTACTGCGTGAGCTCCAGCGCCTCGACCTCGAGGGCCAGGACCGGGCGGTGGAGCTGGGCTCGGCCCGTGTGGACGACGCCAAGGAGCTCGACCGGCTGCCGGGCGCGCCCGTGCTGGTCGTCACCACGCGGTACTTCTCCGAGGGCAGGGCCGCGGCCGTCTCGGTGGCCACGTACCGGGCCGACACCTGTCGGCTCACCTTCGGTGACTCGGGTGACCTGGAGATCAGTCACCACGACGAGGAGCGCCGCGCTTCCTGAATCCGGCCCTGTCAGTACGGCCCGTCGCACCGAGCTCGCGCTCAGCGGCGGGCCGTCACCGTTCCCTCGACAGCGAAGAGCTGCTCCTCGACATGGTCGAGCGCGAGGCGCAGCGCACCGGTCGCCACGGCCGCCTCGCCGAGCAGCGAGAGGGTCACCCGTGGCGGCCGAAGACAGTACCGTGACAGCTCGTCGCGCAGCGGATCGAGTAGGCCGTCGAGCCCCGCAGCCCAGCCGCCGACCACCACCAGCTCCGGGTCGAGCGCCAGCACGAGTGCCGCCACATCGTGCACCAGGCGCTGGATGAACCGCTCGACCGCCTCCTGCGCCCTGGGATCGCCCTGCCTGGCGAGGGCGAAGACATCGGCGACCGCCTGCTCGTCCAGCGGGTGCAGCGGCTCGTCCGTCGTCGACAGCAGCTTCTCCGGGGTCACCTCGCGGCCCAGCAGATGCAGCGCTCCGATCTCGCCCGCCGCGCCGCCGTAGCCGCGGTGCAGCCGCCCGCCGATCAGCGAGCCCGCACCCGGGCTGAGCCCGGCCAGTACGAACACGATGTCGTCGGACTCGGTCGCGGCGCCCTTCCAGTGCTCGGCGACCGCGGCCGCGTTCGCGTCGTTCTCCACCAGCACCGGGCAGCGGAACGACCTGCGCAGCCTCTCGCCGAGGGCGAGCCCGGTCCAACCGGGCAGGGCGGTCCCGAGCCGTACGGTTCCGTCGGCCTCCACGATCCCCGGGGAACCGACCCCGACGGCGCGCAGGCTGCTGCGCGCGACCCCGGCCCGCCGCAGCACGTCGGCGACGAGCACGCGCACCCGCTCCAGCCGCTCGTCCTCGCAGGCCGTCTCCGACACATCCCGGGACCCCGCACCGATGATGCGCCCGTCCAGGCCCGAGAGCAGCGCGGCGATACGGTGCGAGCCGATCTCGACACCCAGCAGATGACCGGCCTCGGCCCGGAACCTGAACCGCCGGGCCGGGCGTCCCTGACGGCGCGCACCGCCCTCCTCGGGGACGGTCTCGACGACCAGGCCGGCCCCGATGAGCCCCTCGGTCACGCCCTCGACTGTCGGCCGGGAGAGCCCGGTGATCCGGGTCAGGTCTGTGAGCGTGGGGGAGTCAGCGCCCCGCAGTGCATGGAGTACCACCGCGGAATTGATCCGCCGCAGCAGCGACGGGTCTCCGCCGGTCAGCCGCCCCACCGTGTGCCTCCCCGCTCGAGCGCGTGTTTGCCGGATCGTACTCGCTGGCCGCGACCGCGGCGAACGTCTGCGGAACGGAGCCGGAGCGTCAGGCAGGGGCCACGAAACCGGACTCGTACGCGGCGACGACCGCCTGAGTCCGTTCGCGGGCGCCCAACTTGGGTATCAGGGTCTCCCTGACGGCTGTTCCGAACAGGGGACTGTTCTACGCCGCGGGCAAGCTGACCGTAGTGGGCGGGCCGGCGTTCGTCGTCGGCCTGGTCACGAGTCTGAGCTGCTTCCTGTCCGGGCAGGCAATCATCGACAAGGGATTCGGCATAGGCATCGGCGACCCGGGAGCGCTGCGTGCGGTCGTCGGCTGCGCTCTCTACTTCGCGCTGATCAGCCTGCTGTTGGCCGGTCTCGCAGCCCTGCTGCGCAGTGTGACTGGTGCGCTGAGCCTGCTCGTTCCGCTGTTCCTTACTGCCTTTCCTGATCGTGGACGTATCGCGCGACAGCAGCGCCGCCGAGTTCCTCCCGGACCGGGCGGGGCAGCAGATCCTGCTGCAGGATCCTGCGGGGACGCTGGGACCCGGGAGCGGCATGGCGGTCCAGCGGTCTGGAGCGCATTGGCGACAGCGGCGGGTTGGTGGGCGCTGCGGCGGCGCGGCGCCTGACGGACAGCCAATTGCCAGTGCCGGCAGGTCTACTTCAGTGCATGACCACCGCACGGCATCTCGAAATCATCGACCTGCTGCGCACCCGAGGACCGGTGGATAGCGGTCGGACTGTCCGAGCTCCAGCTGCCGGCCGTGGTGACCGAGATAGACCCGCCCTAGCGATCCTGGAGCGAGCCGCTACGGAGTGAGCTGTGATGGAGCGAGGGGTCCTGGAGCGAGGGGTCCTCTTCCGCCGCGGAGCGCAGCCGCGCGAATTCTTCGGCCATCGTCTGCGCGGTCCAGTGGGTGTTGAGCCCGCTCGGATTGGGCAGCGCCCAGATCCTCGTCTCCCCGATCGTGCGCTCCTGCGGCCCGATCTTCGCCTTCCGCTCGCCGAAGGCCGTGCGGTACGCCGTCACGCCGACGACCGCCAGCCACCGCGGCCGCAGCCGCTTCACCTTAGCGGTCAGCAGGCGCCCGCCTTCGCGGAACTCCTCGTCGCTCAGCTCATCGGCGCGCGCCGTCGCCCGGGCCACCGCATTGGTGATGCCGAGACCGTGGCCGAGGAGCTCGTCCTGCTCCGCAGGCCTGAACTGACGCGGTGTGAAGCCCGACAGATGCAGCACTGGCCAGAACCGGTTGCCGGGGCGGGCGAAGTGATGCCCCGTCGCCGCCGTCATCAGGCCGGGGTTGATGCCGCAGAACAGCACGGAAAGACCGCCCGCCACCACATCCGGAACGATGCGGTCGCGGGCGGCCTCGAGCTCGGTGGGGGTCAGAGGATCGACCCCGGGGTGTAGCCGGCGGCCTCCGGGTGCTGCTTGACGATCTCCTCGATCCGGGAGACCACCGCCGCCACCTGGTCGGCGGCCGCGCCCGTGAACGACAGCTTGTCGGCCATCAGCGCGTCCAGTTGCGCCCGGTCCAGCGGGATCCGCTCGTCCGCGGCGAGCTTGTCGAGCAGCTCATTGCGCTCGGCGCCCTGCTCACGCATCGCCAGCGCAGATGCGACCGCGTTCTCCTTGATGGCCTCGTGCGCGAGCTCGCGGCCCACCCCGGCCCGTACAGCGCTCATCAGCACCTTGGTCGTGGCGAGGAAGGGGAGGTACCGGTCCAGCTCACGGGCGACGACGGCGGGGAACGCCCCGAACTCGTCGAGCACCGTCAGGAAGGTCTCCAGCAGGCCGTCGAAGGCGAAGAACGCGTCCGGCAGCGCCACCCGGCGCACCACGGAGCAGGACACGTCGCCCTCGTTCCACTGGTCGCCCGCCAGCTCGCCGGTCATCGAGGCGTAGCCGCGCAGGATGACCATCAGGCCGTTGACGCGCTCGCAGGAGCGGGTGTTCATCTTGTGCGGCATCGCGGAGGAGCCGACCTGGCCGGGCTTGAAGCCCTCGGTGACCAGCTCGTGCCCGGCCATCAGCCGGATCGTCTTGGCGAGGGAGGACGGCGCGGCGGCCAGCTGCACCAGCGCGGACACCACGTCATAGTCGAGGGACCGGGGGTAGACCTGGCCGACCGAGGTGAAGGCGTGCGCGAAGCCGAGGTGCCTGGCGATGCGCTGCTCCAGCTCGGCGAGCTTCGCTGCATCGCCGCCCAGCAGGTCGAGCATGTCCTGCGCGGTGCCGACCGGGCCCTTGATGCCGCGCAGCGGGTAGCGGCCCAGCAGGTCCTCGAGCCGTCCGTACGCCACAAGCAGCTCGTCGGCCGCGGTCGCGAACCGCTTGCCCAGGGTCGTGGCCTGCGCGGCGACATTGTGTGACCGCCCGGCCATCACCAGCTCGGCGTACTCACCGGAGAGCTTGCCCAGCCGGGCGAGCACGGCGACCGTGCGGTCGCGCATCAGCTCCAGCGAGAGCCGGATCTGCAGCTGCTCGACGTTCTCGGTCAGGTCGCGGGAGGTCATGCCCTTGTGGACCTGCTCGTGGCCCGCGAGGGCGTTGAACTCCTCGATCCGCGCCTTCACATCGTGGCGGGTGACCTTCTCGCGCTCGGCGATCGACGCCAGGTCGACCTGGTCGAGCACCCGCTCGTAATCGGCGATCGCGGACTCGGGCACCTCGATGCCGAGGTCCTTCTGGGCGCGCAGCACCGCGAGCCAGAGCTGACGCTCCAGCTTCACCTTCTGCTCGGGGGACCACAGGACGGCCAGCTCCGCGGAAGCGTAGCGGCCGGCCAGGACATTGGGGATGCGAGGCTTCGCAGACACAGCAGTCACGTGTCCAGAGTTTACCTGTCGTCTTCAGCGGTTCGTGAGCGTCCACAAAGTCCATAAGGTCCAGGTCCGAGGCTTCTAGACCACCGTCTCACACACAGCGTGTGAGACACGCGTGAGACGAAACGGACCCGGGCCGGTGATTCCAGCACCGCCGGGGCACTCTCCGCTTTCGAGCACACGGAGCAAACGCGCGGCCCCTCAGTCCCGCCCCGCTACGCCCCCGTGGACGAGGACCACTATCCCTGTCCCACGTCGACCTGCGCCCTGTCCATCTCCAGTTGGTCGGGCATTTCCGTTCGTGGCCCTGCGCCTGTCCAACGTCCACCTGGTGGAGGACTACGCGCTGGTGCCTGGGTACTGGACCGACCGCACGCGCGCAAGTGGAACCTGTGGGGTGACGTGGACGCACGCGACGTGGCGCAGGCGTGCCGGCTCGGGCTGACCGCCGCCGTCACGGGCGCGTCCAGCTATGTCATCGCCGTGGCCGACACGATCATGGACCGCCCCTCCGTGGAACTCCTCGCCACAGTCCTCCCCGACGTGAAGATGACCCGCGAGATTGGCACGTACGAGACGCTGCTCAGCGTGCGGCAGGCCCGTGAGGTGCTGGGATACGAGCCGCGGCACTCGTGGCGGGACACCGTCGACAACTGAGGCGTCGGCCAGTGCGCCGGGGGCGGGCACGAGGGGAGCCGGGCAGCCGGCGGGATCAGCGGGCCGCCCACGCCGCCACCGCGGTCGTCACCGGCGCCCCCGTACGCGCCGACTCGTCGATGGCCAACGCCAGCAGGTGGTCCTGGCAGCCCTCGGCCAGCGGATACGGTTCCGGGCCGGCGTCCCGGACCCATGCGCCCGTACGGCACAGCAGGTCCACCACGGCGAGGTCGTCCTCGGACAGGCTCCCGCCCAGATAGTCGTTGCGCCACACCACCCGTCCGTCGAACGAGATGTGGTGCACCTCCGCCCCTTCGAGGTTGAGGTCAGTGCCGGTGCGGCGACGCATCAGCGGGGACTCCACGGGCGTGCGCGGATCGGCCATCCGCACCACCGTGTCGTCCACGATCTCGCCGAGCGAGCCGCGCACCACGATCCGGCGGGCGCGCAGCGGATTCCACCACTGGTTGTCCGTGAAGTCGTACAGGCCCGTGCGGGCCCCGCCGAAGTCCAGGAGAGCGAGGGTGGTGACTGCGTCCTTGGGCGTGAGGTCGTCCGACCAGCCGCCGGGGGACAGCGGGTCGGCGAGCGGGGCGGTGAAGGCCCGGGCGGCCACCGTCACGGGCCCGCAACCGACACCCAGCGTGTGCCGGATCAGCGACATCGCGTGATACATGTGGGTCGAGGAGACCTGGACGGACGTGACCTCGCCGATCACCCCTTCTCGTACGAGGGCGATACGAGCGGCGTGGCCGGGCATCAGTGTGTACTGCTCCGCGACCTGGACGAGTCCGCCGCCCCCGGCACGCGTCGCGCCTCCCACGGCATCCCACAACTCTCGAAGCCCGCGCACGTCGGGCGCCGGCGGTGTCTCCGCGAGGACCGGCACCTCGTGCTCGACGAGTTCCCGGACGACCTGGGGCGCGACCTCCGACGGCAGCGACGCGATCACGAACTCCGGTTCGGTGCCGCACAGTTCGCCGACCTTCCGGAAGGCGGGCACCCCCCATTCCGCTTCCACCTGGGCGACGCGTTCGGCCGAGCGCGTCACCACGCCGGCCACCGCCAGCCGTTCGGGCAGCGCCCTCGCCAGCCGGGCGAAGAACTCGGCCCGCCAGCCACTGCCCACGATGCCGAACCGTATGGGTGCTGCGCTCACGTGTCCGCTCCTCCCCGCATCCGGGCCGCGAGTCCAACCCGGCGACCCTGCCACGCGCCGCCACGACGGCGTACCCGCCGGGGCGTACGGGACCTGGACATGATGGCACTTGCCAGGCGTCGCCCGGGAGGCGGATGCCCGGTCCCGGCACCGTTCAGGGAAGGCCAAGCTGCCCTCCGAGGATCGGCCTCACCACTGGTACGGCAGGAACGTGCCGTCGAGTACGACCACCGCCCGGTCGCGTGCCCGGTCGCGGACGCGCCGGACGTCCAAGCGGAAGTTGACGGCGCTCATGATGCCGTCGCCGAACTGCTCGTGAATGAGTTTTTTGATGGTCGGGCCGTAGACCTGGAGCACTTCGTAAAGCCGGTACATGGTCGGGTCGACGGGGACGGCGGAGTCGAGCGCCGCGGGTGGGCTGCAGTCGCAGGGCGAACTTGGTGTCCTCATCGAGGTCGAGGAGGGAGGCCGCGGTGTTCGCCGCATCCGCGCGGAGCGGATGCTGTCCCAGCAAAGCGGCGGTGGTCCATGCCACCGGTCGTCCGATCGCCTCGGCGATCTGGGTCCAGGTCAGTCCGAGCGGCCTTCGACCCGCGGACCGCCTCCGCCGCCTCTTGCTTGGTCGTCATGACGTTCCTTCCGTAGTCCTGGGCAACCCGTGATCACGCAGCAGCCGCCGGTATGCGTGTAGCGATGTTGGCCTTGCTCGCACGCGGAGGGGCCGGCCACGGCCGGCGCGAGGGCACTCGGTCATCGCGGGATCCGTCCGGCGGCGCGAGCGCGCCGGGCCTGAGAGGACACCGGTCTGCCGCGGGCGCCACGCGCGCGGCCGGGGCCGGAGGAGGGTGCCGCCCACCCCCGGCCGGCCGCCCTCAGTGCCTCGGTGCCCGCCCGCCACCGTGGTCAGCTGCGCAGGTAGGAAGCCCCGTTGACGTCGATGATCGTGCCGCTTGCGAACACCGCCTCCGGCGAGGCGAGCCACAGCACCGCGGCCGCGACCTCCTGCGGGCGGGCCACCCGCCCGAACGGCGACTGCCGGCGCACCGCCTCGCCGTCCGGGCCGTCGAGGACCGAGCGGGCCATGTCGGTGTCCACGAAGCCCGGCGCCACCGTGGCCACGCTGATGTTCCGACCGGCCAGCGCCACGGCCATCGACTGGCCGAAGGCGTTCAGCGCCGCCTTGGACGCGCCGTACGCCGGGCAGTCGGGTTCGCCGCGGAACGCCCCGCGGCTGGAGACGTTGACAACCGCGCCGCCGCCCGCCGCCACCAGGTGCGGCACCGCGCAGAACGTCGCGTTGGCCGCGCCGGTGAGATTGGTGCCGAGCGTCGCCGACCACACCGCCTGCCACTGTTCGTACGAGGTGCTCAACGCCGGGTGCGCCAGGAACACGCCGGCGTTGTTGACCAGCACGTCCAGACGCCCCAGATCCGCGGCGGCCGTGTCCACGGCACGCCGCACCGCCTCCGCGTCGGCCATGTCCGCCCGGACGGTGACGTGCCCCTCGCCCGGAAGCGACGCCGCCACCTGCTCGGCCTCCCGCGCGGACCTGTTGTAGTGCACCGCGACCCGGTCCCCGGCCTGCGCGAACGCCGCGGCGACGGCCCGGCCGATGCCCCGGGACGCGCCCGTGACCAGCACTCCGCGGTTCACTTGGCCACCTCCGCGACACCGTCGATCAGCCGCTGCACGTCCTCGCCGTCGACGTACGGGGCGAGCCCGGCACGCACCGCGCCGGTGTCGCCGAGCCCCAGCAGCCGCGACGCCTCAAGCGCGTAGAAGTTGCCCGCGGGGGCGTTCACACCGAGCCGCGCCAGCCGCTCGTAGACCCCCCGGCCGGGCACTCCCGCCACGGAGAAGAACACCGTCGGCGTACGGCGTGCCGGCGCTCCGTACAGCCGCACCTTGCCGATGCCCGACAGCCCCTCCAGCAGCCGCCCCAGCAGTTCCTCCTCGTATGCCTCGACCGCTCGCATCGACTCCAGCACCCGGCTGCGCCGGTCGCCCGCGGAGGACGCCAGGGAGGCGATGTAGTCCACGGCCGCGGTCGTGCCGGCGAGCATCTCGTACGGCAGGGTGCCCAGCTCGAAGCGTTCCGGCACGTCATCGGTGGACGGCAGCAGCTTGTCCGGGCGCAGTTCCTCCCACAGAGCCGGATCGGCGACCACGACCCCGTGGTGGGGGCCGAAGAACTTGTACGGCGAGCACGAGAAGAAGTCGGCGCCCAGGGTGGCCAGGTCGACCGGCGCGTGCGGGGTCACGTGCACCCCGTCCACGTACAGCAAGGCTCCGGCCTCGTGGACGGCCGCGGCGATCGCCGCTATGTCGGGGCGTGTGCCCAGCACGTTCGACGCCCCGGTGACCGCCACCAGCCGGGTCCGGCTGGACAGCTGTTCCCGGACGGCGTCGACGCTCAACTCGCCGCTCCCGCGGTCGAACGCGGCCCACCGCACCACCGCACCGGCGGACTCGGCCGCCTGGATCCAAGGCCGGATGTTGGCATCGTGGTCGAGACGGGTGACGACCACCTCGTCACCGGCTGTCCACTGCCGCGCCAGGGCCCGGGAGACGTCGTACGCCGCCTGCGTCGCCGACCGGGTAAAGGCCACGCCGCGCGGCTCGCAGCCGAGCAGGTCCGCCATGGCCTGCCGCGCGTCCTTGACGACGTGCTCGGCACGGCGCTCGGCGGCTGTCACCGTGCCACGGTTGGAGATGCCCGAGCACATCACCGCGGCCATCGCGTCGGCGACCTGGCGGGGCACCTGTGAGCCACCCGGCCCGTCGAAGTGGGCCACCTTTTCCCTCAGCGCGGGGAAGTCGTTACGGATTCGCAGGACATCGAGATGCATGCGCCCATCCTGCCGGAGCACGGATACCGCGCGGGCTGGGTCACACGGATCCGGACCCGTCGGCCGGTGCGGATGCCGGGCGCCGTACCGGGGTGCCCCCCTCGGGTGGCGTCCCCGGGTCCCCGGCGGTGGGGTACGGGGCGAAACGGGTCGACATCCAATGGCCGGCCCCCACTGCCTGGCCGAAGCGCGCCGCACCGGCGCCGCACGGCCGAGCCCTGTCCCCGCGCCCTGCAATTCCCGGCCTCAGGCGCGCTGGAGCGCCGACCGCATCACGGACGTGTTAGCGGAGCTGGAGCGTCTGGCCGCCGAACACCTGGCGGGGGGAGCCACCCGCATTGGCATGAAGGCGCTGTTTGAGGCCCTGCGCTGGCGACGCCTGCCGCACGGTGTGCGCGGGCTCAACAAAAAACAGCTTCACCAGCCTGTGCGCCCGCAAGCTCATCGAGCACAACCCCCACTGGGCACCCGCCTTCGAGCTGCGTCGCCGCCGGACCCCGTAGAATTTCTCGCGCCCGAGCCGCTCCGATCTTTTGCACCCGACCCGTTCCCCACCCCTTTGGAGCTCCCAGGAATCCGCGCGGATCCTGGGGCCTCGCGGCGCAGTGCGCCCAGCATGGGCGATCGATTGGGGGTGGAAGTCCCCTGGGGGAAGAGGTGGTGCTTACCCCCCGAACGTTCTCACTCCACTTGGCAATCCCGCAGCTCAGCTCAAGATTCACAGACAAGTGCAATGCGACGGGACACCCTGTCCGGACGCCGGATTCCGGGGCGGCGCCGAGCAACGTCCTGGCCAGGAAGGAGTCAACGGAACGCCGTGACCTGGGGCGTTCGGCAAGCGACTGGCCATCCTGACGGTGCTGTCCTGTCGCCCTTTCGGGTGGTTTCCAGTCATTTACGTGGTTCGGGTATCTCGGCGGCCGGATGATTTCCCTTCGGGTCGTGTCCTGCGGCCCGGGGAAGGATGGTGCGTACACCGATGAGCACGACGCGACGAACAGTTCTGGGTGCTGCCGTGGCCGCGCCCTTGCTGGCCCAGTTTGCAGGGACGGCGTCCGCCGCTGCGGACGACAAGTGGGGCACCATCTCCGATGGTTGGGTCGAGGTCCGCTGGACCGAGCAGGTCCAGGCGGAGCTGGACCGGGTGGGGGCCGTGGTCGAGGCTGTGGCTCCGGCCCGGCTGTTCAGGGACTCCCGCGGTCCGGCGGTGCGGTTCCCCGTGCGTTCCGGCAAGGGTGATCCCTCGCTGAAACGCCTCCCGAAGGCTAAGGGCGACGGCGCTCTGGAGGGCGGGATCGCGGTCAGCACGCCGAACGGTAGCTTCCGGGTCGTCAACCTGCAAAGTGTCCTGCAGGACGGGTTGGCATCCGGGAAGTGCACGGTCAACGGCATCGAGGCGGGGCACCGCTCGGTGTTCCGGTGCGGTCTGGCCGAGGGCCTGCTGACCACCAGCAATGTGCCGGTGGGCCAGCCGCTAAAGGCCCGGGTCAGCGACGTGCCGCTGCACTCCACCCCCGAGTTGCTGGAGGTGTATGCCGCCACTTTCGGCGTGCCCGTGTTCACCGCCGACACGCTGTTGGCGTACGCGACCGCGGAGGGCGTGTACGCCCCGCCGAAGGCGTGAGGTGAGGGCTGGCCCTGGGCTCAGGAGGTCGGGGCCCGCTCCACCGGGCGCGCGGGGCCGGGAAGACTGCCGCCGAAGCGGCGCTGGCGGCTGGCATACGCCGTGACGGCCTCCTGTAACTGTGCCAGGCCAAAGTCGGGCCAGGGGATCGGATCGAAGACCAGCTCAGCGTAGGCGAGGTGCCAGGGCAGGAAGTTACTGATCCGCTGCTCGCCTGAGGTCCGGATCAGCAGATCGATGTCGGGAAGGCCGGGCACGTACATGTTCCGGGCCAGGTCGGCGGGGCCGATGTCCTCGGGGCTCATAGTCCCTGCGACCGCCTCGGCGGCCAGCGCGCGGGCGGCTTCGACCAGTTCCTCTCGTCCCCCGTAGTCGACACAGACGGTCAGCGACAGCACATCGTTGTTCGACGTCATGCTCTCCACCAGCGTCAGGGCAGAGGCGAGCGACGGCTCGATGCGGTCGCGCCGCCCGCACCAGCGCACCTGTACACCCAGTTCGTGCAGCCACTCGATGCCCCGGGCGATCCCGTCGCCCATGGTTTCGAACAGGGTGGCCAGTTCTTCCTGGGAGCGGTGCCAGTTCTCGGTGGAGAACGCGTAAATGCTCAGGTGCCGGATTCCCAGTCGCAGGGCGGCGTTGACCAGGCGCATCGCGGCCCACTCGCCTGCTTGATGGCCCTGGAAGGTCGGCAGACCCCGCCGCGTGGCCCACCGCCGGTTGCCGTCCATGATCACCGCGACATGGCCCGGCACCGCACCTGCGTGCGGCCAGGCTGGGCGGCGGCACGCCGCACCGGTCGATGTCAGTGGCTCGAGCCCGTCGGTGAAGACCCGAGCCTGCCGAAGCGTGACTTCGTCGAACTGCAGCTGCGCCCCGAGGAGCAGGGCATGCAGGAACGGCTGGTACTCAAGGCTCACCATCCCGGTCACCGGCGCTGCCTGCTCCAGCAGGCCACGCCAGCGGTCGAGCTGGATGACCACCAGCTCATCCAGCGCCTCCTGCCGCTCACCACATTGGAGGTCGCCGACCTCTAGCCCCAGTTGCCGCAGGTCGGTGCGCGGCAGGTAGCACCGGCCGGCGGCGAGGTCGACCGGCAGGTCCTCAAAGATGTCCACCAGCTGGCACACCTCGCCCAGCACGGAGGTCAACGACGACACCTCCGGCCCCCTCGCATCCAGCAGCGGAGTCCAAATCTCGGCGGTCGCTCCGGATACTCCCTGCAGATAGCGCCGCTGATCCGCGAACGTTTCGAAGACGGGCGGGGAAGCGCAGTCCGCCTGAATGCAATCGAGAAACTTCTCGACCACCGCACAGTCGAGATCCCACCGCCGCACCGTGTCCACGAACGCCCGCCGCAGCGGGTGCTCGCTGCACCCGGACCGCAGTTCCTCCAAGGTCTCGGCGCGCCATCGGGCGATCCGCTTCTCACGGTCCGCCTGCGCTCCGCCCTCGTCGGCGATGCGGTCGGTTCCCACCAGGAAGGCGTGCACGGCATGTACGTGGGGGCGGATCGCGACGGGCAACATCTCAGTCGCCCTCCACATCGGTGCCAGGAACTGCTCCGTCTCGGCCGCGCACAGCTCGTAGGACTCACGCAGCTCGGGCGAACCGAACGCAACCTCGTTCCCCAACATGTGCAGATCTCCCCTTCATCCGCGCTGCCGGTACAAGACCCGCAGCCCCGGCAGCGCGGCAGGCGGCGGCGCCTCCTCACCGACCCACGGTCGAGGACTTCCACCATCCCTAACGACACGTCAACCGGCCGGTACCGGCCTGGGTGACAGACCGCTGGGTCTATCAGGAATTAGGATCTGGCTCACTTTCGGTGGTGAGGCAGTGTGCTGGTGGGTCGTTGACATGGCGTGCGTGACGTCAACGAGCTTGTAGACGTGGTGTTTTCGGGTCTGTGCCCGCTGGTCATCGAGGGCGTGGTTGATGAGACCGAGCTGATTGTGGTGCGGGCACGGACACCGCAGGACCCGGCGCCGTGCCCGAGCTGCGGGGCGCCGTCCGGCCGTGTGCACGGCTATCACCTGCGGACGGTGGCCGATGTGTCGGTGGACGGGCGGCG
>NZ_JBSFMS010000118.1:0-22077 GCF_053599675.1 Streptomyces sp. NPDC000880
GCTGGCATGTCAGCCCGCCGGCGTTCGATGACGGACCTAGGGCGATCTCCCCCCGGCTTCGTCCGGGGGTGCCCCCACCGCCTTGCGATTCACGCACCAGACGCCGCAGGGCCCGCCCTGCGGGCGGAGAGCGCTACTTCTGAAACGCCCCGTAGTCGCCCACCATCGTCAGCGCCTGGTCGAGCGCCTGCAGAAAGCGGTTGGTCGTCACCCGGTCGCGTACCGCCAGCCGCAGCCAGCCGGGACCTAGACCCGGGAATGTGTCGCCGCGACGGGCCGCGAAGCCCAGGCGGCGCAGCCGCTTGTGCACCTCGGCGCCGCGCCGGACGTGTACGAGTACGAACGGTGCCTCGGCCGCCGCCACCACCCGTACCTCCTCGAACTCCGCCAGCCCCGCGAGCAGATGGGCCCGCTCCGTCGCGATCAGCTGGGCCGCCTGCTCGGCCTCCACGAGCGCGGCGGGCTCCATGCACGCCTCGGCCGCGGCGAGCGCGGGCGTCGACACCGGCCACAGCGGCTGGGCCCGCTCCAGTGCCTCGACGGTCTCGGGATCGGCCAGCACATAGCCGATCCGCAGGCCCGCCAGACCCCAGGTCTTGGTCAGGCTGCGCAGCACCACCAGGCCCGGCACGTCGGTCCGGCCCGCCAGCGCCTCGGGCTCGTCCGGCACCGCGTCCATGAAGGCCTCGTCCACCACCAGCAGCCGCCCGGGGCGGGCCAGTTCGGCGATGTCGGCCGCCGGATGCAATATGGACGTGGGGTTGGTCGGATTGCCGATCACCACCAGGTCCGCCGCGTCGGGTACGGCAGCCGGGTCGAGCCGGAAGCCGTCCTGCTCCCGCAGCAGCAGCCGCTCCACATCGTGCCCCGCGTCTCGTAGCGCCGCCTCCGGCTCCGTGAACTGCGGGTGCACCACCAGCGGGTGACGTACCGCCAGCGCACGGGCGAGCAGCACAAACGCTTCCGCGGCCCCCGCCGTCAGCAGCACCCGCTCCACCGGCAGACCGTGCCGCCGCGCGACCGCCGCCCGCGCCGCCCGCCCGTCCGGATAGGCGGCAAGGCCGGTCAGCGAGCCGGCGATGCGCTCACGGAGCCAGGCCGGGGGAGTCCCGGCGCGGACGTTGACCGCGAGGTCCGTCAGGCCGGCGTCGCGCACCTCAGCGTCACCGTGGTGCCGCAGGTCGTGTGCGTCAGCGTGAGTGCGCATGGCTGCCGTGGTGGTGATGGGCGCTTCCGGGCCCGTGACCGTGGTGGTGCCCGTCGTCGTCCGGGTGGAAGTGCGGCTGCTGCGGAAGCCCCACCCTGTCCCCGAAGCCCGGCAGCGCGATCCGGTACACGCAGGTGTCGCAGTTCATCCGGATGTCGCCGGCGACGGCCTCCCGGTAGCGCTCCATCACCAGGTCGAGCAACTCCTCGGCCGGACCGATCACATCGGCCGAAACAACCTCCACCTCGGGGTGCGCGTCCGCCCAGCCCCCGGTCTGCTGAAGCACCCGGTCCGGCAGGATCCCGGTGAACAGGAAGTACGGCAGCACCACGATCCGGCGCGCCCCCAGCTTTACGCACCGGTCCAGGCCGCTCGGCACGTCGGGCGCGGCGAGCGACACGAACGCCGTCTCCACGCCCGCGTAACCGCGCCCCTCCCACAGCAGCCGGGCCGCCTTGTGCACCTCGGCGTTGGCGTCCGGGTCGGTCGAACCACGGCCCACCAGCAGCACGGTCACATCGGCCCGGTCCGCGGGCGCACGGGAGACGGAGCCCACCGCTTCGTCGAGCCGCCGCTCCAGGACGCTCAGCAGCGCGGGATGCGGACCGAGGGGACGGCCGTAGGTGTACGAGATGCCGGGGTGCCGCTCCCGCTCGCGGGCCAGCGCGGCCGGGATGTCGCCCTTGGCGTGCCCGGCGGACACCAGCATCAGCGGCACCGCGGCGAAGCGCTGCACACCGCCCGCCACCAGCTCGGCGACGGCTTCGCCGAGGGGCGGCGGGGACAGTTCGATGAAGCCGCCCCCGACGGGGATTTCGGGATGGCGCCGCCCCAGCTCCCGTACGAAGTCCCGGAAGGCCTCGGCCCCGGCTTCGTCGCGGGTGCCGTGGCCGGCGATGAGCAGTGCGGGCGGGGTGGTCACGCGTTCTCCTTGAGGTGGGGGTGGTGCGGCTGAGCTTGTGGCGGGGATGCGGCGGGGCTCAGGGGTACGTCGTCGGTGCGGGACGCGGCGACGTGTGCCCGCGTGGCCGGCGGGGTGGTGTCATGACTGCCACCGGTAGCCGCGCGGGGTCACCATGCGGCCCGCGATCTCGCGCGTGGCCGTGTTGCCGACCGTCACGACGGTCATCATGTCCACCGTCGCCGGATCCAGTCCGGCGAGTGTCGTGAGGCGGCTGGATTCGTCCGGCCGGGACGCGTTGCGCACGACACCCACCGGCGTGTGCGGCTCCCGGTGTTCGGCGAGGATCGACAGCGCCTTCGGGAGCTGCCAGTCGCGGCCGCGGCTGCGCGGGTTGTAGAAGGTCACGATGATGTCCGCCTCCGCGGCGGCCCGCACCCGGCGCTCGATGACCTCCCACGGCGTATGCAGATCGGACAGGCTGATCGAGACATGGTCGTGCCCGAGCGGCGCGCCCAGGATCGCGGCGGCGGCCAGCGCGGCGGTCACGCCCGGCACGCCCACCACGTCGATGTCGTCGGACGCCTCGGCGAGCGCGGGGGAGGCCATTGCGTACACGCCCGCGTCACCGCTGCCGATCAGCGCGACCGCATTCCCGGCGCGGGCCTCGGCGACAGCCGTACGGGCCCGCTCCTCCTCCGCACCGAGGCCGGACTCGATGACCCGGGTGCCGGGCCTGAGCAGGTCGCGGATCTGGTCGACGTACTGATCGAGCCCGACCAGTACCGACGCGCGCCGCAGCTCCTCCGTGGCGCGAGGGGTGAGAAGATCGCGGGCCCCGGGGCCGAGGCCGACCACGGCCAGCCGGCCGCGCGGCGCCTTGCGCGCGACCGCGCAGGTCGCCATCGCGGCCCGCCCCTCGGGGCTGGACTTCCGCTTGGGGACGAGGAGTTCATCCCCGCCCACGAGCGCCGCGGCCTCGGCGACGGACGGCGTGCCCACCGCGGCGAGCGGCGCGCCGGACGGGTTCGGCACGGCGATTTCGGCGAGCCGCTCGGCGGCATGCGTCACCAACGGCACCCCGAGCCGCTGAGCGGCCCCGACGATGCCGGGCTCGTCCGCCTTCGCCTCGACGGTCGCCAGCTCCGCGACGCACCGCACCGACAGTCCCGCCTCGCGCAGCGCCGCCTGGACCAGCGAGAGGATCTCGTCGACGGGAGCGCCCTTGGACGCACCGACCCCGACGA
Organism: Streptomyces sp. NPDC000880; assembly: GCF_053599675.1. Lineage (NCBI taxonomy): Bacteria > Bacillati > Actinomycetota > Actinomycetes > Kitasatosporales > Streptomycetaceae > Streptomyces > Streptomyces sp. NPDC000880. Next base: position 3,356 of record NZ_JBSFMS010000118.1, read on the forward strand.
CCAGCGACGGCGGCCGCAGCACCGCGTCGTACGGGCCGGTTTCGACGACCCGGTCCGTGACATGGAGAGCGGCGGCAGCGTCTTCGCCCCCCGGCGCCACATTCCCCGGCAGCGGCGGCAGCGGCCACACCGCGTCCGCCCGCAGCGCCACCGGGTCGCCGTCAAGCACCGCCCGCGTCACGGACGCGACCGCGCCCTCGACCGGCCAGCCCAGCGTGTCCAGGCCCGGGATCCCGGCCGAGTCCGTCGCCGTCGTGACGACCGGCTCCGCACCGAGAACGTCACCCACCGCCGTCGCCAGGGCATTCGCGCCGCGGCCGTGGCCGCCCAGCAGGGACACCGCGTACCGCTGCCCCTCGTCCACACACACCACGCCCGGGTCCGCCGACTTGCCCGCCAACAGCGGGGCGACGATCCGTACGACCGCGCCCGTGGCCAGGAAGCACACCAGCTGCTCGCACTCCGTGAAGGCCCGCTCGACGCTCTCGCGCACCGGCCCTTCGTACACCTTCGTACGGCCGGGCCACGCCGCCGCCAGCCGGTCGCGGGCGGCCGCGCCCGCCGCCGTCGCCGAGATCAGGCCGATCACTTCTGCGTCGCTCCTTCGATTGCGCCTTCGTTCGTGCCCTGGGCGCGCAGCGCCTTGCGGGCGGCCGGGTCGGCCCTCCGGAAGCTGTGGAAGTGCCCCGGGTGGTAGAGATGCGACCGCGTCCCGGAAGCCGCCAGCGCCGGCCCGACCAGGAACAGCGTGTGCTTCCAGAGCTTGTGCTCCTTGACGGTCTCCTCCAGCGTGCCGATAGTGCAGCGCAGGATCAGCTCTTCCGGCCAGGTCGCCTGGTACGCGACCACCACCGGCGTACTCGTCGGATAGCCGCCCTCCAGCAGCTCCTGCGTCAACTGGCCCGAGCGGGCCGCCGACAGGAACAGCGCCATCGTCGTACCGTGCCGCGCGAACTCCCGCACCTCCTCGCCCGGCGGCATCGGCGTCTTGCCGCCGCCGAGCCGGGTCAGGATCACGGACTGCGCGACCTCCGGGATCGTCAGCTCGCGGTGCGCGATCGCCGCAACCGCCGAGAACGACGAGACGCCCGGCACGATCTCGACGGCAAGCCCCAGCTCCACGCACCGGTCGAGCTGTTCCTGGGTGCCGCCCCACAGAGCGGGGTCGCCGGAGTGGATACGGGCCACCTTCAGGTCCTCGTCGCGGGCCCGCTCGTACACCGCGACGACGGCCTCGAGCGACATCGCCGCCGAGTCGAGAATCTCGGCGCCCTCGCGTGCGTGGTCGAGAACGTCCGCCTGCACCAGGCTCGCCGCCCAGATGACGATGTCGGCGTCGGCGATGGCCCGTGCGGCCCGGAACGTCAGCAGATCGGCGGCGCCCGGGCCGGCGCCGACAAAGGTCACCTTGCCGTGGGTGGCGGCATCGGCCATCAGTAGTGGTCCTCTCGGATGGTTCGTGTCTTACGTGTCACTCGTGTCATTCGGGTGGATCTCGATCTTCGTCGTGCCACGAGGCGGGTCGATCCGCTAGCAAAGGCGCATGGCGGTGTTCGTCGCGCTCGGCGCGTTCCTGATGACGCTGTTCGGCGGCTGGACGGCTGGGCGCGTCACTGACCGCCGCCACCTCGTGCTGGGCCTGGCCGGCGGGCTGATGCTCGGGGTGGTCGGCCTGGACCTGCTGCCCGAGGCACTTGAGGCGGCGGGCAACGAGGTGTTCGGAGTGCCGCAGGCACTGCTGCTGTTCGTCGGCGGCTTCCTCGCCGCGCACCTGGTAGAACGGCTGCTGGCCGTCCGTCAGGCCGCATACGGCGCGGACGAGGGCGAGAGAGCGCCGCAGGTGGGTCTGACGGCGGCCGCGGCGATGGTCGGCCACAGCCTGATGGACGGTATCGCGATCGGCGCGGCCTTCCAGGTGGGCGCGGGCATGGGCGCGACCGTGGCGCTCGCCGTCATCACCCACGACTTCGCCGACGGCTTCAACACGTACACGATCACCAGCCTGTACGGGAACTCCCGCGGCAAGGCGATTGCGATGCTCGTCGCCGACGCGCTCGCCCCCGTCGTCGGCGCCGCGTCCACTCAGCTGTTCACGCTGCCGGTCGAACTCCTCGGCAGCTATCTCGGGTTCTTCGGCGGCGCCCTGCTTTATCTCGCCGCGGCCGAGATCCTCCCCGAGGCGCACCACTCCCATCCCGCCCGCTCCACCCTGCTCTGCACGGCCGGGGGAGTGGGCTTCATCTGGCTGGTGGTGGGCCTTGCCGAGTGAGGAACTCACAGCTTGCCCCCGCGGCCGCCGCCGCGCGGCGCAGGCGCGATCAGCGTCGACAGATACGGCAACGGGCCCTCGGCCAGCTCCGCCGCCGGCCGGATCGACTCCTCGGGCAGCCCGAGCGCCGACCCCCACACCGCGCCCTCGGTACGCCCCGTCTCCCGCAGCGCGGTCGCCACCTCGGCCGCGAGCCGCCCGAACTTGTAGGCGACGACCGTTCCGGGCCCCTCCAGAGCGTCCTTGAGCACGGCTGCCCCCGCGGTCACCGGCACCAGGGTCAGCGGCTCGGTGCCCTCGGTGAGGACCGCGCCGCTGCGGGCCGCGAGATCCTGCATCGCGGTGATGCCGGGCACGGTCTCGACGACGAGGTCCGGCACGAGTCCACCGATGGTCTCGGCGAGATAGGTGAACGTGGAGTACACGTTGGGGTCGCCGATGGTCGCGAAGGCGACGGTGCCGCGGTCGCGCAGCAGCGCGGCTACGGACTCGCCGGCGGCGTCCCAGGCGGCCTCGCGCCGGGCGCGGTCGGTGCGTTCGTTGAGCGCGAAGACGACCCGTACGACCTTGTCGGCGTCGACGTAGTGCAGGACGGTCGCCTCGGCGCGTCCCGGCTCGCCGCCGTCCTTTCCATCGGATGCGGCCATCACGGGCACCACGACGACATCGGCCTCCTGAAGGGCCCGTACGCCCTTCACGGTCACCAACTCCGGGTCACCGGGCCCCACACCGACCCCGATCAACCTGCTCATCGCGTACACCTCTCAACGAATCGGCGGGCTGTGCCGGGCTCGGAGGCCCAGTGCGTATGCAGATAGCTCGCGTGCACGCCCTGCTGTACGAACCCCTCGACGCGGCGCTCGGGCCGGTGCATCCCCCACGCGGGGGCGGCTCCTGCGGCCGGCTCGACGACGGTCCGGTGGAACTCGTGCCCGCGCATCCGCGTCCCGGCCGCGGCGAGCACGCTGTCGCTCACCGCGACGGCCTCGCGGTAGCCGAGCGTCAGCCGGTCCGCCATCCGCGCCTCGGCGTCCAGCACCCCGCACATCGGCTGCCCGTCCAGCGACCGCGCGAGGTACAGCAGCCCGGCGCATTCGGCGGCGACGGGCGCGCCGGAGTGGGCCAGATCGGCGACGGCCTTGCGGAGGGGCTCATTGGCGGACAGCTCGGGGGCGTACACCTCGGGGAATCCGCCGCCGATGACCAGACCTCCTGTCCCGTCGGGCAGTTGCTCGTCCCGGAGGGGGTCGAAGGTGACGACGTCGGCGCCGGCGGCGGTGAGGAGTTCGGTGTGCTCGGCGTAGGAGAAGGTGAAGGCGGGACCGCCGGCGACGGCGACGAGGGGCGGCTTGCGGCGGGCGTGTTGGTAACTGGGGGCAAGCCCCCAGACCCCCGTACGGCCGCTGGGGGTCCCCCCACGCCCGCAGGGCATAGGGGGAGTGTCCTCAATCGCCGGACGGGCTTGAAGTTCCGCCGGACCGGCGGAACTCAAGCCTCGCCGGCGTTTGAGTCGCGGGGTCTGGGGCGGAGCCCCGGATTCGGGAAGGGGCGGGGTGGGGGCTTGCCCGCCGCAGGCGGCCTCCGCGGGGTCCCACGGCGCGTCCGGCACCGCAGGCGCGCTGCGGGCCAGCGCGAGCAGGGCCTCCACGTCGCAGCTCGCCCGTACCTGCTCGCCCATCGCGCGCACCGCTTCAACCGCCTGTGCCCGCCGCTCGGCGACCGGCACCAACCCCAAGTGCCGCGACGGCGTTCCCACCCGCTCAGCCCGCCGCAAGGCGCCGAGCACCGGCACGCCCGACTCCTCCAGCGCCTCCCGCAGCAGCTCCTCGTGCCGGTCCGACCCGACCTTGTTCAGGATCACGCCCCCGATCCGCACCTGCGGATCCCACGACGCGAACCCGTGCACCAGCGCCGCCACCGAACGCGACTGCGACGACGCGTCCACCACCAGCACCACAGGCGCCCGCAGCAGCTTCGCCACCTGCGCCGTGGACGCCAGTTCACCCGCCCCCGCCGCACCGTCGTACAGCCCCATCACGCCCTCGACCACCGCCAGGTCGCACCCCGCCGCGCCGTGCGCGAACAGCGGTGCCATCAGCTCCGTACCGCACAGATACGGGTCCAGGTTCCGCCCTGGGCGGCCCGTCGCGAGGGAGTGGTAGCCCGGGTCGATGTAGTCCGGCCCGACCTTGTGCGGGGACACGGAGAGCCCCGCCGCGACGAAGGCCGCCATCAGGCCCGTCGCGACGGTGGTCTTGCCGCTGCCGGACGACGGCGCGGCGATGACGAGACGTGCTACCACTCGATGCCCCGCTGCCCCTTCTGGCCGGCGTCCATCGGGTGCTTCACCTTCGACATGTCGGTCACCAGATCGGCGAAGTCGACGAGCTCCGCCGGAGCGTTGCGGCCGGTGACGACCACATGCTGGGTGCCGGGCCGGTTCCGCAGTACGTCGATCACCTCGGCCGTGTCCACCCACCCCCAGTGCATGGGATACGCGAACTCGTCCAGCACATACAGCTGGTACGTCTGGGCCGCCAGGTCGCGCTTGACCTGCTCCCAGCCCTCGCGCGCCGCCTCCTCGTTGCTGAGCTGCCTGTCGCGCTGTACCCACGACCAGCCCTCGCCCATCTTGTGCCAGGCGACCGGGCCGCCCTCGCCGGAGGCGCCGAGGACCTTCAGGGCGTTCTCCTCGCCGACCTTCCACTTGGCGGACTTCACGAACTGGAACACCCCGATCGGCCACCCCTGGTTCCAGGCACGCAGCGCGAGCCCGAACGCGGCCGTCGACTTCCCTTTGCCGATGCCCGTATGCACGACGACGAGCGGGCGGTTGCGGCGCTGACGCGTCGTGAGCCCGTCGTCCGGCACGACGGCCGGCTGTCCCTGTGGCATCAGGCTGCCCTCCTCGAACTGTGTACGTCGCGGACGAGCCCGGCGATGGAATCGGCCCGCAGCTCGTCGAGTGTGACGGCCGCGCCGCCGAGATCGCCCGCGAGCGTGCCGGCAAGACCGAGGCGTACCGGCCCGGACTCGCAGTCCACGACGATCGCGGCCGTGCCCTCCGCGGCGTGCAGCCGCGCGGCACGGGCCCCGAGCGCCACCGGATCGACGCCGCCGGTCGCGCGTCCGTCGGTCACCACGACCAGCAGCGCGCGGCGCGACGGATCGCGCAGCCGCTCGACGCGCAGTACGTCGTGGGCCCGCAGCAGCCCGGCCGCCAGTGGCGTACGGCCACCGGTCGGCAGCGTCTCAAGACGCGCGGCGGCCGCGTCCACCGACGACGTCGGCGGCAGCGCCACCTCCGCGTCCTTCCCGCGGAAGGTAATCAGGCCGACCTTGTCGCGCCGCTGGTAGGCGTCGAGCAGAAGTGAGAGCACCGCGCCCTTGACCGCGCTCATTCGCTGCCTGGCCGCCATCGACCCCGACGCGTCGACGACGAACAGTACGAGATTCCCCTCGCGGCCCTCGCGGGTCGCCTGCCGCAGATCGTCCCGGCGTACGACCAGCCCCGGCCCACTGCGCCCGCGCGCCCGCTGGTGCGGGGCCGCGGCCTGCACGGTCGCCGCGAGGTGCAACTTGGTGAGTGCCCCGCGGGGCCGCCGGGCCCCGGTGGTCCGCCCGTGCTCGGTACGAGCACGGGACCTGCGCCCCGCCGCACCCGTGCCCAGCCCCGGCACGCTCAGCATCTTCGTACGGAACGGTTCCGCGGCCCGTACGGCATGCTGCTCACCGCCGCCCGCGCTCTGCGGATCCCCGCCGTCGGCCTCCTGCGGCTGCGCGGGCGTGTCGTCCTGCCCCGCATCGCCCTGCGGCGGTGTGCCGGGACCGTCCTGCGGCGGGCGGCCACCGCCGCCCGGACCGTCGGGATCCGGGTCGTCCTCCTCGCCGCCGAACTCCTCCAGCGTGTCGTCGAGCTTGTCCTCGTCCAGACCGGGCGCGTCAAAGGGATTGCGTCGCCGCCGGTGGGGGAGCGCCAGCAGAGCGGCCTGTCGCACATCCTCGGCGAGCACGTCGCTGCGCCCCGCCCACGCGGCCAGCGCCGTCGCGGTCCGCGCCATCACGATGTCCGCGCGCATGCCGTCCACCTCGAAGGCCGCGCAGGTCGCGGCGATCTGCCGCAACGCGCCGTCCCCCAGCCGGACGTCGGGCAGCAGCGCCCGCGCGGCCACGATCCGCGCCCGCAGGGCCGCCTCGTCGTCCGCCCAGCGAGCGGCGAATCCGGCCGGATCGTCGTCGTAGGCGAGCCGCCGCCGCACCACCTCCACCCGCTGCCCGGGCTCGCGCGAGGCCGCCACCTCGACGGTGAGCCCGAAGCGGTCCAGCAACTGCGGCCGCAGCTCGCCCTCTTCGGGGTTCATGGTCCCCACGAGCAGAAAACGGGCGGCGTGCCGCACCGAGACGCCTTCACGCTCGACGTACGAGGCGCCCATGGCGGCCGCGTCGAGCAGCAGGTCGACCAGATGGTCATGCAGCAGATTGACCTCGTCGACGTAGAGAATCCCGCGGTGTGCGTCCGCGAGCAGCCCCGGCTCGAAGGCCTTCACACCCTCGGCCAGCGCCCGCTCGATGTCGAGGGCTCCGACGAGCCGGTCCTCGGACGCCCCGACGGGCAACTCAACCATCCGCGCGGCCCGCGCCACGCCGCCACCGGCTTCGTGCGGACCGTCGGGGCACGCGGGGTCGGGCGCCGAGGGGTCGCAGGAGAACCGGCACCCGGCGACGACCGACACCTCGGGCAGGAGGGCGGAAAGGGCCCGTACGGCGGTGGACTTGGCGGTGCCCTTCTCGCCACGGACGAGCACACCGCCTACGGCGGGGCTGACTGCGTTCAGCAGCAGTCCGAGCCGCAGGTCGTCCATGCCGACGACGGCGGTGAAGGGGTATGGGGTGCTCACGCGGCCTCCTCGATCGTGTTCAGGCGGTGTGATTCCCCCACCCCGCCCCTTCCCGTAACCAGGGGGCGGAGCCCCGAATCAATCCCCGCCGGCGTTTGAGGCGCGGGGTCCGGGGCGGAGCCCCAGTTCTTGAAGCCCGACGCCGGCGCGACCCTCACGCGTCCCCCTCCAGGTCGCCCTCGAGCTCCAGGTACGTCTGCCGAAGCCGCTCCAGCGTCTCCCCGTCGGGCTCCGCCCACAGCCCGCGCTCCGCGGCCTCCAGCAGCCGCTCCGTGATCCCGCGCAGAGCCCAGGGGTTGGACTTCTGCATGAACTCCCGGTTCTCCGGGTCGAAGACGTACTCCGCCGACAACTTCTCGTACATCCAGTCGTCGACCACACCCGCCGTCGCGTCGTACCCGAACAGGTAGTCCACGGTCGCCGCCATCTCGAACGCACCCTTGTACCCGTGCCGCCGCATCGCCGCCATCCACCGCGGATTGACCACCCGCGCCCGGAACACCCGGTGCGTCTCCTCGCCCAGGGTGCGCGTCTTCACCTGGTCCGGCACCGCCGAGTCACCCACATACGCCTCGGGCGACTCACCCGTCAGATGCCGCACCATGGCGACCATCCCGCCGTGGTACTGGAAGTAGTCGTCGGCGTCGACCAGATCGTGCTCCCGCGTGTCGACGTTCTTCGCCGCCACCGCGATCCGCCGGAACGCCGTCTCCATGTCCCCGCGCGCCGCCCGCCCTTCGAGCCCGCGCCCGTACGCATAGCCGCCCCACACCGCGTACACCTCCGCGAGGTCTGCGTCCGAGCGCCAGTTCCGGGCGTCGATCAGCGGCAGCAGCCCGGCTCCGTATGCCCCCGGCTTCGAGCCGAAGATCCGCGCCGTGGCCCGCCGCCGGTCGCCGTGGTCGGCCGTGTCCTCGTCCGCGTGCGCCCGTACGTAGTTGGCCTCGGCCGGCTCGTCCAGCTCCGCCACCGCCCGTACGGCGTCGTCGATGAGCCCCACCACATGCGGGAAAGCGTCTCGGAAGAAGCCCGAGATCCGCACCGTCACATCGATGCGCGGCCGTCCCAGCTCCTGCGCCGGCACGATCTCGAAGCCCGTCACCCGCCGCGACGCGTCGTCCCAGACCGGCCGGCAGCCCAGCAGCGCCAGAATCTCGGCGATGTCGTCGCCCTGTGTACGCATCGCCGACGTGCCCCAGACAGTCAGCCCCACCGACCTCGGGTACGCGCCCGTGTCCGCCAGATACCGCTCCACCAGCGAGTCGGCGAGCGCCTGGCCGACCTCCCACGACAGCCGGGACGGGATCGCCTTCGGGTCGACGGAGTAGAAGTTGCGGCCGGTCGGCAGGACGTTGACCAGCCCGCGGGTCGGCGACCCGGAAGGGCCGGCGGGCACGTAGCCGCCGTCCAGCGCCCGCAGGATGTTGCCGATCTCGTCGGTGGTACGGGCGAGCCGTGGCACAACCTCCTCGCAGGCGAACCCCAGCACGGCGACCGCGTCCGGGAGTTGGACGCCGAGTACCTCCCGTACCAGCGCGGCCGCAGCCGAGAGGTCCCAGCCCCGCTCCTCCATCCCCTCCGCGAGGCGGCGGCACAGCTGTTCCAGCAGATCGATCGCGTCGGCACCCGTCCGCGCGGGCCCCTCGACCAGCGTGGTCAGCTCCACCGGTACCTTCACGGCCGCGCCGGGCTCGGCGAGTAGCGCCTTCTCCTCGAGGCCGAAGTGCTCGGCGAGAGCGGCCCGCAGCCCCGGCAGGGCGTTCGCCCGGCCGCCCCACACCTGGGACGCGCGCAGCACCGCCAGTACGAGATTGACCCGGGCCTCCGCCTGGGGCCCGCCACCCAGGATGTGCAGACCGTCCCTGATCTGGACGTCCTTGATCTCGCAGAGGTAGCCGTCGATGTGCATGACGAACTCGTCGAAGTCGCCGTCGCCGGGCTGCTCGTCGACGTGCAGGTCGTGGTGGAGCTCGGCGGCCTTCACGAGCGTCCAGATCTGTGCCCGTACCGCCGGGGCCTTCGTCGGATCGAGATCGCTGACGAGCGCGTACTCGTCGAGCAGCTGCTCCAGCTTTGCCAGATCGCCGTAGGTGTCCGCGCGCGCCATGGGCGGCACCAGATGGTCCACGACCGTGGCGTGGCCGCGACGCTTGGCCTGGGTGCCCTCGCCGGGGTCGTTGACGATGAACGGGTAGACGAGCGGCAGTTCGCCGAGCACCGCGTCCGGACCGCAGCCGGCCGACAGACCGAGGCCCTTGCCGGGCAGCCACTCCATCGTGCCGTGCTTGCCCATGTGGACGACCGCGTCGGCGCCGAAGGAATGGTCGAGCCACCGGTACGCCGCCAGGTAGTGGTGCGAGGGCGGCATGTCGGGGTCGTGGTAGATCGCGATCGGGTTCTCGCCGAAGCCGCGCGGCGGCTGGATCATCACGACGACATTCCCGAACTGGAGGGAGGCGAGGACGATTTCGTCGCCGTCGACGTAGAGCGAGCCCGGTGGCTCGCCCCAGTGCTCCAGCATGCTGTCGCGCAGCTCCGGGTCGAGCTTGTCGAACCAGGCGCGGTAGTCGGCGAGCGGCACGCGCGCGGGGGCTGCTGCCAGCTGCTCCTCGGTCAGCCACTCCACATCGTGGCCGCCGGCGTTGATGAGCCGGTGGATCAGCTCGTCGCCGTTGTCCGGATGCCCTTCGACGGCGTATCCGGCGTCGCGCAGGGCGTCCAGGACCCGCACCGCGGAGGCGGGCGTGTCGAGACCGACCGCGTTGCCCACCCGCGAGTGCTTCGTCGGATAGGCGGTGAAGACGAGTGCGAGCTTCTTCTCCGCGTTCAGCTTGTGCTTCAACTTCGCGTGACGTACGGCGATTCCGGCGACGCGCCCGGCCCGCTCGGGGTCGGCGACGTACACCGGCACATCGTCGGGGCCCTGCTCCTTGAACGAGAACGGGACCGTGATCAGCCGTCCGTCGAACTCGGGGATCGCCACCTGCATCGCCGCGTCCATCGGGGACAGCGCCGCGTCCGAAGCCTCCCAGACGGCCCGCGACGAGGTCAGGCAGAGCCCTTGGAGGACGGGCACGTTCAGCTCGGCGAGCGCCCCGACGTCCCAGGCCTCGTCGTCGCCGCCGGCGACGGCGTCACTGGCGCGCGTGCCGCCGGCGGCCAGCACGGTGGCGACCAGAGCGTCGGCCTTGCCGAGCAGCTCGTACAGCGCGGGGTCGGCGCCGCGCAGTGAACCGCAGTACACGGGAAGGGCGTTGGCGCCGCGTGCCTCGATCCGGTCGCAGAGGGTGTCGACGAAGGCGGTGTTCCCGGAGAGCTGGTGGGCCCGGTAGAAGAGCACGCCGACACTCGGACGCCCCTCGATGTACGCGCGCGTGCCGTGCACGCCCCACTCGGGCATCTTCTGTGGCTCCGCGAAGCCATGGCCGGTCAGCAGCACGGTGTCGGAGAGGAACCGGGCCAGCTCCGCCAGGTTGCCGGGGCCGCCCTCGACGAGATAGCGCAGCGCCTCCGCGACCACACCGGCGGGCACCGACGACTCGGCCATCAACTCCGCGTCGGGCACGGCCTCTCCGCCCAGCAGCACCGTCGGGACGCCGGACGCGCGCAGCGCGGCGAGCCCGTCCTCCCAGGCCCGCTTGCCGCCGAGCAGCCGTACGACCGCGACGGACGCGCCCGCGACGAGTGCGGGCAGCTCCTGCGCCACATCGATACGGGTCGGGTTGCCGATCCGGTACGGCGCGCCGGAGGCCCGGGCCGCCAGCAGATCCGTGTCGGCGGTGGACAGCAACAGCACGGTGCTCATTCGGGCGCTCCGATTGTTTGGGGTGCTCCGGGTGCTCCGGGTGGAATGAAGGGAAGTCCTGACGGTGCGCCCGACTCGATGAGCCGCAGCAGCGCATCCGTGTCCGCGTGTTCCTCGATCAGGTCGCCGAGTCGGTCCAGCTGCTCCTCGCGCAGCGCGCCGAAACAGGTGTCCGGCGCGGGTACGAAGCGCCGTCCCGCGGCCGCGGCCACCTCGCGCAGGAAAGCGCGCCGGAAGCCGTCGCTCTCGAGCGACCCGTGCCAGTGCGTGCCCCATACGGAGCCGACCCGGCAGCCGTCCAGACTGTTTCTGTCGCCATCAGAGATGAACGTGTCGCCGCCGAGCACTTCGGCGACGCCGTGGTGGATCTCGTAACCCTCCACGGCTTCGCCGAGCGCCTCGCCGACGGGCCTGGCCAGTGTCTTGTCGACGGCGAACCGGATGCGTACGGGCAGCAGGCCGAGGCCCGGGACACGGCCGGCCCGTGACTCGACCTCGTCGTCGATGTGCTCGCCGAGCAGCTGGAAGCCGCCGCAGATGCCCAGTACGGGCCTGCCCTCGGCCGCTCGCCGCTTCAGCGCGTCCGCGAGGCCCCGCTCGCGCAGCCACTCCAGGGCGCGCACAGTCCCACGGGTGCCCGGCACGACCACCAGGTCGGCGTCGACGAGTTCCTCGGACCGGTCCACGAACCGCACGACGACGCCTGGTTCGGCGGCCAGGGCGTCCACGTCGGTGAAGTTCGACATCAGCGGCAGCGCGCACACGGCGACGCGCAGCACGTCCTCGCCGACGGGCGGCGCGACCACCGACTCCCGTACCGCGCCGCGCAGAGAGACGTGCAGCCCGTCCTCCTCGTCGATGCCGAGGCCGTGCGCGAAGGGCAGCACTCCGTACGTGTGCCGCCCGGTCAGCCCGTGCAGCATCTGCAGGCCCGGCTCGAGCAACGACACATCGCCCCGGAACTTATTGACCAAGTAGCCCGCGACCAGCGCCTGGTCCTCGGCGCCGAGCAGCGCCGTCGTACCGAAGAAGGAGGCGAAGACGCCGCCGCGGTCGATGTCTCCGACGACCAGCACCGGGAGCTGTGCGGCCCGTGCGATGCCCATGTTCACGATGTCCGTACGCCGCAGATTGATCTCGGCCGGACTGCCCGCCCCCTCGCAGATCACGGCCTCATACGTGCCCCGCAGCTCTTCCAGGCACTCCACGACCGTACTCAGCAGGGCTTCCTGCCGCCCGCCGTGGTAACCGCGGGCACTCAGCTCGCCGACCGGCCTGCCCATCAGCACGACCTGGCTGGAGCGGTCGCTGCCCGGCTTGAGCAGCACCGGGTTCATCAGTGCGGTCGGCTCCACGCGCGCGGCCTGCGCCTGCATGGCCTGCGCCCGCCCGATCTCCGCGCCTTCGCGCGTCACGAACGAATTGAGCGACATGTTCTGCCCCTTGAAGGGCGCGACCTTCACTCCCTGCCGTACGAGCCACCGGCAGATCCCGGCCGTGACGACGCTCTTGCCCGCGTCGGAGGTGGTTCCGGCGACCAGCAGCCCCCCGGCCTTCCGCCTGCTCATCCTCGCCCCTTTCCGGCGCGCCGCACGCGCAGCGCGTGCCCCGCCACGCGGCCCGCCGCGCAGGCCGCCAGTGTCAGCCAGCCGACGCGGCGCGAGAGCCGCACGGCACGTTCGATGTCGCCGAACTGCACCGGGCGGCCCGTGCCGTTGAGTACGGGACGGTGCTCGACGCGTCCGCCGTACGAGAGGGTTCCGCCCAGCCGTACGCCGAGCGCCCCAGCGAACGCCGCCTCCACCGGGCCCGCGTTCGGACTCGGATGCTTCTTCGCGTCGTCCCGCCATGTCCGTACGGCTCCGCGCGGGTCCTGGCCGGCGAGCACCGCCAGACCCGCGGTGAGCCGGGCGCCCGGCCAGCCGGCCACATCGTCGAGGCGCGCCGAGGCCCAGCCGAACCGACGGTATCTGCGCGACTTGTGGCCGACCATCGCGTCCAGCGTGTTGACCGCCCGGAAACCCACCAGACCCGGCACACCCGCGAGGGCTCCCCAGACCAGCGCGCCCACCACCGCGTCGGAGGTGTTCTCCGCGACGGATTCCACGACGGCGCGGGCGATCTGCTGCTCGTCCAGGCTCTGCGGGTCTCGACCGCACAGATGCGGCAGCCGCTCCCTCGCCACCTCCACGTCCCCGGCGGCGAGCGCGCCGCCGACGGCCCGCGCCTCACGGCCCAGCGATGTGCCGCCGACGACGGCCCAGGTGGCGGCGGCGGTCAGCGCGACGGACGCGGCGGAGCGGCCCTGTATCCCGCGGGCGAGGAGCGCGGCGGCAGCCGCGGCGCCCCCGGCGCACACGGCGGTGTGCAGCGCGCCCCAGCCACGGTGGTCGCGCCACAGAACACGCTCGACGGCGCCCGCCGCCCGTCCGAACGCGGCGACCGGATGCCCCCGGCGAGGGTCGCCGAGCAGCAGGTCGCCGACCAGGCCGGCGGCAGCGCCGTACGCGAAAGTGCGGTCGGCACGCATGGGTTCAGGCCGACATTTCGCCTGGAAGGGCCCTCGTACTCACAGCAGGAACTGAACCGCAGCCGCGCATGGCGATATGTCCTCACTCAGGGTGTCCGCGCCCTGGTTCGACGTGATCGGCGGTGAGAGTTCCTGGCTTCCGGGGGAGTGCTCCCCGGTGACAGTGGCGGGACCGCGCCGGATTCGCACCGGCTTCCTCTTCTGCCGCCGTAGATGGCTTCGGCAGTCCACCACGTGCGGGAACGCCCGTCAACTCGCCTTTGACCTGCGGTGGGACAGTGTGCCGAGCCCCACATCGAAGGCCCAGCAGAGCGCCGGGCCGGGTCACCCGAAGGGGTACCCGGCCCGGCCTTGTGCTCAGTGGTGCTGAGTGAGCCGCCGTCAGACGACGATCAGATAGATCCCGTACGCCACGGCCGCCGCGCAGAGTGCGAAGCAGGCGTACGCGCCCGTGCGCGCCAGGACCGCGGAGCCGCCGCCCCCTGCGGTCGCCGACTCCTGCTTGGTCAGGCCCACGACGCCCAGGGTGAACAGGCCCACCAGGGCGACGGTGGCGACGAGGCTCACGCCGAAGACGGAGCCGAGTGCTGCCCAGTCGATGTTCATGCTGATCTGTCCTTACACCGTGGCCGGCTGCGTCGTCGGCTCGGAGTCGGCCGCGTGGGGCTGAGCCGGGATGGTCGTCTTGAAGTCCTGCGCGGGCGTGCCGGCCGGCGGCGGGCTGACGGCCGCGACGGCGGCTGTCACAGCACCGGCGGGCTCGGCGTCGCCGGCCACGTCGTTGACATTGGTGTGGTCGACCACCTGGCGGCGGGAGACGAACCAGATGGCGGCGCAGGCGCCGATCAGGAAGGCCGCGACGGCGGCGACACCCCAGTCGCCCTGCTTGGTCACGAACTCCGAGCCCGCGGCGACCAGACCGGCGGCCGGCAGGGTCAGGCCCCAGGCGACGAACATCCGGGTGGCGGTGGACCAGCGGACCACGCCGCCCTTGCGGCCGAGCCCCGCGCCCATCACGGCGCCGGAGCAGGAGTGCGTGGTCGACAGCGAGAAGCCGAGGTTGGAGGAGGCGAGGATGACGCTGGCCGCGCTGGTCTGGGCGGCGAAGCCCTGCTGCGGCTGGAGGTCGGTCAGGCCCTTGCCCATGGTGCGGATGATGCGCCAGCCGCCGAGGTAGGTGCCCAGCGCGATCGCGAGACCGGCGGCGAGGATGACCCACAGCGGAGGGTTGGAGCCGGGGGAGAGCACGCCGCCGGCGACGAGCGCCAGCGTGATGATGCCCATGGTCTTCTGTGCGTCGTTGGTGCCGTGGGCCAGGGAGACCAGGCCCGCCGAGGTGATCTGGCCGGCGCGGTAGCCCTTCGCGGTGGCCTTCTCGTCGGCGTTCCTGCCGATCCTGTACGTCAGCCGGGAGGCCAGGAACGCGGCGATGCCGGCGACCAGCGGGGCGGCGATCGCGGGGATCAGCACCTTGGTGACGACGGTTCCGCCGTTGACTCCGCCGACGCCGACGGAGGCGATGGTGGCGCCGATCAGTCCGCCCATGAGGGCGTGCGAAGAGCTGGACGGCAGACCGATCAGCCAAGTCATCAGGTTCCACAGGATGGCGCCGACGAGCGCCGCGAAGATGACCTCTGGTGTGATGCCGTCCTCGGTGACGATGCCGCTGGAGATCGTCTTGGCGACCTCCACGGACAGGAACGCGCCGACGAGGTTGAGCACGGCGGACATGGCCACCGCCGTCTTGGGTTTCAGAGCGCCGGTCGAGATGGTTGTCGCCATCGCGTTGGCGGTGTCGTGGAAACCGTTCGTGAAATCGAACACGAGCGCTGTCACGATCACAATCGCGAGCAGCAAGGTGATGTGTTCCATTTACCCAGGCAATCGTTTGGCGGTATTGGCCCGGCGAACGTAGTTAATCCGAGTGAACGGAAGATGAACTGAGACGGGCGTTGCGGTGTCCTCGAGTGAGGATTCGTCAGTCCACTTGCCGGACGGCGCGGTGCCGGCCCGGTGGCAGCGCGGGGAGAGTGCGGAACCGACGCCGCGCCGAAGCGAAAACGGACCTTTGTGGCGCTTTGCGTGATTTCCGCCACCCCCCTGCGCCTGCGGCGCCCCGTCACCGCCTGACAGGATCGCCGCATGACCGATCAGGTGCGGCAGGACGCGATCGAGCGGGCGTGGGAAGACCTCGTGGCCACGGCCCGCAGGACGGCGGCGGAAGGCCTGGTGGTGGGTACATCGGGCAATGTCTCGGCACGCGTCGGCGGACTCGTCCTGGTCACCCCGAGCGGAGTTCCCTACGACCGGCTCACTCCCGAGGACGCCGTCGCCGTCGATCTCGACGGCAACCAGATCCTCGGCGAGTTCGCCCCCACCAGCGAGCTGCCGCTGCACCTGGAGGTCTACCGCAACACGAACGCCGGCGCCGTGGTCCACACCCACGCCGTGCACGCCACCGCCGTCTCCACCCTCGTCCCCGAGCTCCCGCCCATCCACTACATGACCGCGGCCCTCGGCGGCACAGTCCGTGTCGCGCGGTACGCCCTGTACGGAACCGACGAGCTGGCCGCGAACATGCTCCACGCCCTGCGCGAGCGCACCGCCTGCCTCCTGCAGAATCACGGCACCGTCGCCTACGGCGACTCCCTCGACCGGGCCTACGACCGCACCGCCCAGATGGAGTGGATGTGCCGCGTCTGGCTGACCGCGGCATCGCTGCCCGGATACACGCCCAGCCTGCTCTCCGGCTCCCAACTGCGTGAGGCCGCGGAGAAGCTCCAGGGATACGGCCGGCCCGGCTGACAGCCCTTGCGGCGGCCGTCCACTGGCAGCGCGGCGTGCTGATGCCGACACTGGAACGGTGCGCCCGGCTACAGCGACGGCAGCGGCCGTCACCACTCTGGTAGGTGTCGGCGCGGCTGCGATGGCGGTCGGCCGCTACGCAAGCGACGCCGCGCTCAAAGCGCAGCCAGGACGGCCGCTGCCCGGCGAGCCCCGGCCCACCGTGCACGCCACGGCCGACGACCAGGTGACCCTGACCCGCAGTCTCGACACACAGCGCCCGGGCACGTACGCACTCCACAGCCAGGACGTCCACGCGGTCGTCGGCCCCGTACTGGGCGGGGTGCCGCACCCCGTTGACACCGTCGTACGCCGCCTGGAGCGGGTCACCCGCGGCAGCCTGCAGCCCGGCAGCCGGGTGCGGCTCACCCCGCAGTTGCACAGCGGCGACCCGTCGAGCGCGCTCGGCCTCCCCCACCGCGATGTCGACATTCCCGGCGAACTCGGCGCGCTGCCCGCCTGGTTCGTGCCGGGCCCGCGGGAGACGTGGGTGATCACCGTGCACGGCCTGGGCGCCACCCGGGAACACCCGCTGAACCTCCTGCCGTTCCTGCACGCCCAGCGGTTCCCCGTCCTCGACCTCGCCTACCGAGGGGACCCGGGGGCCCCCAGACCCCCCGACGGGCTCAGTCACCTCGGCGATTCCGAGTGGCGCGACCTGGACGCGGCCATCCGCTTCGCGGTGCGCCACGGCGCCGAGCACATCGTCCTGCACGGCTGGTCCACCGGCGCGTCGATGGCCCTGCACGCCGCCGCCAACTCCGCGCTGCGCGACCGGATCAGCGGGCTCGTCCTGGACTCCCCGGTACTCGACTGGGAGGCCACCCTGCGCAGTCTGGCAGCCCGCCGAACCCCCGCGGCCCTGCTGCCGCTCGCCGTCAGGGCGGCGCAGGGCAGGACCGGACTGCGCGGCGACCGGCTGCTCAAGGCCTCGGACCCGAAGTCCCTGCGCGTGCCGACGCTGATCTTCCACGGCCCGGACGACACGCTCGCCCCCTGGCAGCGGTCGAGCGAACTGGCTGCCCGCCGCCCCGAACTGATCAGCCTCCACACGGTCCAGCACGCCCCGCACGCCGCCATGTGGAACGCCGACCCGGCAGGCTACGAAGAAGTCCTCCGCCGCTTCCTCACCCCCTTGATGTAGCCCTGGCGGGTCCTGACGGGGTCCTGACGGGGTCCTGGCGGGGGCCCGGCGGGGTCCGGCGCAGCCCTGGCGGGACGGCCGCGCAGCACGGCCGACCAGGTTCCGTTTGGGCTTTCGGCCCTCAGCGGGAAGACTGCTCCTCGTGACGTCCCGAAAGCCTGATGAGCAATTGGCGCGCAACTCCAGACTCCGTCTTGTCCGCCCGCAATCGCTGGCCACTGCCCGGCGGGCCGTGACGACCCGGCGCACCCGGCCGGCGCCCCGGCCTCCCGAGGGCACTCCCGCCCCCTCGGAGCTGGCCTGCCAGGCGAGGGCGGTCCTCGCCGACGCCGTACGGATCGCCCGCTGGGCGGCCTTGGGGGCACCTCCCATGCCCGAAGGACTATGGGGGAGGGACCCCAGCACCACACAGCTCACCGAGCGATCCCAGCAACGGGCAGCCACCGCACTGGAGTTGACCCCGCTCCAGGTGCGCGGGGGCTGGGACCGGGCCCGCCTCGCCGGTCTGGTCGAGCTGCACGGCGACACCGCACGCCCCGGCTGGCGGCTGCGCGCCTGGGACCGCGACGACATGGCCGTACTGCGCGGCTGGGTCGCCCTCTTCGACGCCTGGTCACTGGTCCACCCCGCGCCCGACGACGTCGCCCCCACCGCGGTCGCCGAGGTCGTCGAGGCCGTGCCCCAGGTGCTCTCCCTCCTTCAGCTCTCGGCCGGGCCCGTGCTCGTACCGCTCCTGCTGGACCTGTTGCAGCAGCGCGTCGCGGAACTGCGCGAGGAGCGCTGCGAAGTGCCCTACGGCCCGCAGCCCGACCTGCCGGGGGCCGGGCAGGACATCCCTGTCTCCGCGCTCCTCGACTGGGCCCTTCAGGGCCTGTCCGCCGTCGGCGCCCTGACTCTCGACAAGGGCCGGTCCGCCACCCTCACCCCCCTCGGCAACTGGGCGGTCTGGGTCAAGCTCGAGCAGATCTGCGTCGCCGCCCAGAGCCCCGCGGGCAACATCGAGCAGTCCGCCGAGGACATGCTGCGCGGCTGCGCCCGCCTTACCCCGGGCCCGGCCCGCGCCGAGTACCGCGCCTGGCTCGCGGCCCGCACCGTCTCCAGCGCCGTCACCGAGCTCCTCGCCGTCGCCCGCGGCGAGGACGCCCTGCTGCGCGGGCTCGCCTTCGAGGCGCTGCGCGTCGTCGGCGCCCCCGCGGAGGCCGAGGTCCGCGCCGCCGCCGGCGAGCCTTCGC
>NZ_JBSFMS010000119.1:0-21750 GCF_053599675.1 Streptomyces sp. NPDC000880
GGGGGCCCCCCCCGGCCCCGCCCCCCCCCCCCACCCCCATGACCTGGGGCGCTGCCGTCATCCTGACAGCGGGGCGCCCGAGTGCCCGAGCGGCGGGGCTGTGGTCACCACGACAGGGCGATGTACTTGGACTCCGTGTAGTCCAGCAGACCCTCGTGGCCGCCTTCTCGGCCGATGCCGCTCTGCTTGGTGCCGCCGAACGGGGCCGCCGGGTCGGACACGACACCGCGGTTGAGACCGACCATGCCGGAGTCGAGGCGCTCGCTCACCCGCAGACCGCGGGCCAGGTCGGTGGTGTAGACGTAGGACACGAGACCGTACTCGGTGGCGTTGGCCAGCTCGATGGCCTCGTCTTCGGTGGTGAAGCTGACGACCGGGGCGACCGGGCCGAAGATCTCCTCCTCGAGCACCGGCGCGCCGGGGGGCACGTCCTTGAGCACGGTCGGCGGGTAGTAGTAGCCGGCACCCTCGATCGATTCGCCGCCGGTCACCACGGAGGCGCCGGCCTGCACGGTGCCCGTGACGAGCTCGGCCACCTTGTCACGGCTCTCCGCGTTGACGAGCGGGCCGAGCTGCACGCCGTCGTCGAGGCCGGGGCCGACCTTGAGAGCGGACATCGCCTCGGCCAGCCGGCGCGTGAACTCGTCCGCGATCGACGCCTCGACGTAGAAGCGGTTCGCGGCGGTGCACGCCTCGCCGCCGTTGCGCATCTTCGCCACCATGGCGCCTGTCACGGCCTCGTCCAGGTCGGCGTCGGCGAAGACCAGGAACGGCGCGTTGCCGCCGAGCTCCATCGAGCAGTTGACCACGGTCTTGGACGCGGCGGCCAGCAGGACCCGTCCGACCTCGGTGGAGCCGGTGAACGACAGCTTGCGCACCCGAGGGTCGTCCAGCATCGCGCCGACGACCGCCCCGGAGCGGCGGGAGGGCAGCACGTTCACCACACCGGCGGGCACGCCCACCTCCTCGAAGAGGGCGGCGACGGCCAGCGCGGTCAGCGGCGTGTCACTGGCCGGCTTGAGGACCACGGTGCAGCCGGCCGCCAGTGCCGGGCCGATCTTCCGGGTGGCCATCGCGGCGGGGAAGTTCCACGGCGTGACCAGGACCGAGACACCGACCGGCTGGCGCAGCACCAGGATCTTGTTGGAGCCGGACGGAGCGGTCTGGACGCTGCCCAGGGTCCGCACGGCCTCCTCGGCGTACCAGCGGAAGAACTCCGCCGCGTAGGCGACCTCGCCACGGGCGTCGGCGAGGGTCTTGCCGTTCTCCAGGACGATCAGCTCGGCGAATTCCTCCGCCCGCTCGGTCATCAGGTCGAAGGCACGGCGCAGGAGCTCCGCTCGCTGCCGGGGCGGGGTGGCCGCCCAGCCGGGGAGAGCGGCGTCGGCCGCGTCGACAGCGGCGAGCGCGTCCTCGGTGGTCGCGCTGGCGACATCGGCGAGCTTCTCGCCGGTGGCCGGGTCCATGACGTCGATACGGGAGCCGTCGCTCGACGGCCGCCAGCGGCCGCCGATGAACAGGTCGGTGGGGACTTTGTCGATACGGAGCCGAGCTGGGGAGCCCGAGTGGTGTGCGCTCACTGATTCATCGCCTTCTGCACGATCTCGATAATGCGGTCTACCGACGGGGCGCCAGGCACTCCGGCGCGTCGGCGGCGGGTAGTGGCATGTGCGGGGTGATGCGGACCGGCGCCCGGTGCGGGCCGAAGAGGGACTCTTCGGCGATCACGGGCACGGGCTGGGCGCTCCGGCCGCACAGCTGGGGGATTTCGGTGATCGGTCGGCCGTTGCCCGCGACGGCTCCCAGGACGTTTGGGGGTCGGGCGGAGCCGCCTGCCTGCATGCTTCCTCCGATCGGAGGGCCGCCGGTCCGGCGGTCGTCACGGTTCGCTGCGTGAAGTGGTGCCAGCAGGTTCCGGACGGGTGGCCGGCCTCCGAGGAGGGTTGAGGCCGGCCACCGGCTTACGGGCCCGGTGAGCACCGCGTGTGCCATGGCACGGGCCCGCTGCGCGGGCCCGGCCGGTGGGCGCGTCCCGTCAGTACGCGTTGGCGACGAACAGCTCCTG
Source organism: Streptomyces sp. NPDC000880 (assembly GCF_053599675.1). Taxonomy (NCBI): domain Bacteria; kingdom Bacillati; phylum Actinomycetota; class Actinomycetes; order Kitasatosporales; family Streptomycetaceae; genus Streptomyces; species Streptomyces sp. NPDC000880. The sequence goes on from NZ_JBSFMS010000119.1 coordinate 2,066, forward strand.
CGCCGGGAACTTCGTGAGGATTTGCGGACCCTCGGCAGTGACCACAACCTCCTCCTCGATGCGCGCGGCGGAGAAGCCGTCCGAGGCCGGACAGTAGGTCTCCAGGGCGAAGACCATGCCCTCCTGGATCTCCACGGGGTTGTCCAGGCTGTTGAGGCGGCTGATGATGGGGCGCTCGTGCAGTCCGAGGCCCAGGCCGTGCCCGAACTGCAGACCGAAGGCGGCCATCTCGCTCGCGAAACCGAACTCGGTCGCGGCCGGCCACACCCGGGCCACCTCGTCGGTGCCGACACCCGGCTTCACCACGGCGATGGCGGCGTCCATCCACTCACGGGCCTTGGTGTAGGCGTCGCGCTGCGAGTGGGTGGCGCTGCCGACCGCGAAGGTGCGGTAGTAGCAGGTGCGGTAACCGTTGTACGACTGGATGATGTCGAAGAAGGCCTGGTCCCCGGGGCGGATGAGGCGGTCGGAGAAGTTGTGCGGGTGCGGGTTGCAGCGCTCGCCGGACACCGCGTTGATGGCCTCGACCTGGTCCGAACCCATCTCGTACAGGCGCTTGTTGGCCAGCGCGACGATCTCGTTCTCACGGATGCCGGGCTTGAGCACGTCGACGATGTCCTGGTAGACGCCGTCCACCATGGCCGCGGCCATGGACAGCAGAGCGATCTCGTCCTGCGACTTGATGGTGCGGGCGTCCAGCATCATCTGCTGGGCGTCCACGACCTTCAGGCCCTGCCGCTGCATCTCGAACAGGAACGGCGGCTCCACGATGTCGACGCCGACCGGCAGGTCCGCCACACCGGCGTCCTCGAGCATGCCCTTGATCTCACGCACCGCGGAGGCCATCAGACCGGCCTCCGGCGCGATGGCCCCGCGCATGCCCAGCATGCCGGCGCGGGAGTTCTCGGGCTTCAGCCACGGGGCGAACAGCTGGTGGTGCTTGGCCGCGGAACCGAAGTCCCACAGCACGGGCTCGCCGCCGTCGCGGGTCAGCAGGGCGTAACGGGTCATCTTGTCCCCGAGAGCGCCGCCGATCCAGGTCTGCGTCGAGTAGCGGATGTTGTAGAAGTCGAACAGCAGGAAAGCACCGCACTCGCTGGCATCCAGCGCTGCACGGGTGCGCTCCAGTCGGTAGGACCGCAGCCGGTCGTAGTCCACGCGCATCTCGTAGTCGACCGCGCTGTGGCCGTGGGCCGGGATGGGTCGCGAGGTGCTCGCGCTTGTCACTGTCATCGTGTGGATCGTCCTTTGTTGCGTTGCCCGGGACACCGGCGTACGGCCGGTGTGGGCGGTCGGAGGAGGGGCGTCGTCGCCCCGTGGCGGGCGTGCCGAAGCGGTCCGGGGGCCCTCAGGGGCGACTCGGCCGAGCGCTCAGGACTCGGGGGTGAGGCCGTCGTCCACCTTCACGTTCTCCGGCTCCAGCGTGATGCCGGAGCGGCGCGCCTGCTCGAGGATCAGGGTGGCGAAGTCCTCTTCGGTGTGTCCGGCGCCGATCGCCGCCTGGACGAGCTGGGCGGTGGCGGAGGCGACCGGCATCGGGACGTCCAGCTCGCGGGCTGCGGACAGACCGAGGTCGAAGTCCTTGCGCAGCAGAATGTTGGTGAACGTCGGCTTGAAGTCCAGGTTGACCATCGCCGGCGTCTTGTACTGGCTGAAGATCGAGCCCATCACCGAGTCGTTGAGGAACTCCAGGAACGCGGAGCGCTTGACGCCACCCTTCTCCGCGAGGAGCGTGATCTCGGCCAGCGACTGGGTGACGACACCCAGGAAGACGTTGTGCGCGATCTTGACCAGGCGGGCCACCTCGTCCTCACCGACGTAGGTCACACCGCGGCCCAGCAGATTCAGCAGCGGCTCGACTGCGTCGAACACCTCGCGCGGGCCGGAGACGGCGACGGTCAGCTTGCCGGCCGCGATCACCTTCGGGTTTCCGCTGACCGGGGCGGCCAGGAAGTCGGTGCCGCACTTTGCGGCCGCCTGCCGGACGACAGCGGAGACCTGGGTGGAGACGGTGGAGCTGTCGATCAGCACGCCCGGTGCGGCGTCCTTCGCGGTGAGCACGCCACCGGGGCCGGTGGTGACCGACTCCAGGTCCGCGGAGGCGGAAACCATCACGAAGACCACGTCACGGTCGGCCAGTTCCTCGGGGCGGTCGACGATCGTCGCGCCCTTCTCGGCCAGCGGCTCGGCCTTGGCCCGCGTCCGGTTGTAGACGGCGACGTCATGGCCGGCGTCGAGCAGCCGGGAGGCCAGCTGGTATCCCATCCGGCCGGCACCGATCCAGCCGATGCGGGGGCGGTCCGTGGCAACGTACGTCATGGTGTTTCCTCAGTCCTGGAAGACGGCTCAGCAGGGGCGGCTTGCCGCCCTGCGACAAGTCCCCGCGGAAGCGGAGAAGCCGAGGGTGCTTGTTGAAATGCATTCGGTTGCCTTCGGCAGACACCAGTCATGCCTTGCTCGCGACAAGCCGAAGCGCCCATCTGGTCTGCAGTGATCGCCTCCCGTCGCCCGATGGGACGGGGATGGGTGCGTCACTCGATCCTGATGATGCGCAACCGATTGCCGTTTCATGCTTGCTCTGCGGTTACGGGGATGTCAAGAGGGCATGACATCTCTTCCCAGGAAGAGGCCAAAAAACATTGGGAGAGGGGCAGATGGTCATCGAACGGGCCGATGCGTCGATCATTGCGTCGCCATGGCGATCGGTTGTGGTGACGTGCGGAGATCCATAGACTGTGCACGTGAGTAAGCGCCCCACCATGTCCGACGTCGCAAGCCTCGCGGGAGTCCACAAGGCCACGGCCTCCCGTGCCCTCAATCCCAACACGAGCAGCCGGGTCAACGCGGCGACGGCCCGGCGGGTAAGGGCCGCCGCGGAAGAACTGGGGTTCACCCCCAACTCAGCAGCCCGCAGCCTGCGCACGAACCGTTCCTTCACGGTCGGCGTCCTGCTGCCGGACCTCACAAATCCGCTCTTCCCCCCTGTTGCGCGCGGCATCGAGGAGGTCCTGAACGCCCGTGGCTACACCGCGCTGTTGGCGAACACCGACAACGACGAAGCCAAGGAACGCAGGCAGTTCGACGCTCTGCGGGGACGGCAGGTGGACGGATTCATCGTCGCCACCGCGCAGCGCGAGCATCCCCTGTTGGATGAGGCCCATGAATCGGGCGTCCCGATCGTGCTCGTCAACCGCTGTCCCGACCGCAGACTGTTCCCCTGGGTCGCAGGCGACGATGCCGCCGGGATGGCGCTCGCCGTCGAGCACCTGCTCGGTCTCGGACACCGCGCCATCGCCCACGTAGCGGGCCCGCAGACCATGTCCACCGGTGTCACCCGCGCGCGAGCCTTCCGCCATGCGGTAGAGACCGCCGGGATCGGTCCTGAGTCGGCACCGGTCGCGGTCGGCGAGGCCTATACCGTGCAGGCGGGCGAGCGCGCCACCCATGAACTGCTCGAAAGACACCCCGATACGACGGCCATCTGCGCCGGCAACGACCTGATCGCCCTCGGAGCACTGCACGCTTTGAAGGCCAGAGGTGTGCGGTGCCCGCAGGACCTTTCCCTCGTCGGCTTCAACGACATGCAGTTCGCCGACGAATTCCAGCCGCCGCTGACCACCGTGCACGTGCCGCACCTCGACCTGGGGGCGGAGGCAGCCCGCCTCCTGCTTGAGCGTTTGGACCGCTACGAGGAGAAGGGTCCTCCCGCGCCGATGGCGAAGACCGTCCTGCTACCGGTGCGTCTGGTCGTCCGAGCCTCGACCGCCGCGCCGTCGCCTCACGGTGCGTAGCACTCCGGCAGGACGATCAACGGGTCACGCATCCGTCGGCCACCGCGCGGGGGAGGCCGATGACGGTGACCGTGCCCCCCGGTGAACCGCCGTGCCACCTCGGCGAACGTCGGCGTCGGCTCAGCCACAGCGGTGATCGCATGGCACTCCGCCGGGGCGGCGCCGGCATGATGCCCAGCGTGCCGCCATCGACACCGCCGTCCTTCACCAGGAAACCGTCTCAGGGGGATTCCTGGCTCACTCTGCCCGGCGGATAGACGGCCCGTGCTCCGCACCCGGTGCAGGTGCGAGTACGCACTCTGCCGGACGTGGTTCTCGGGGTCCGAACGCCAACGACTCGTCGCGGCCGCGGTCGAGCGCATCGCGACGCCGTCTCCGCGGTGAACACCGCGGCCCCTGCCCGGGTCGGCCGGGCCGGCTCAGGCCGCGGCGCGCAGTACAGCGGGCGACAGCGGGCCGGTTCGCGGTTTCCCGGTCGACTTCCGGACGATCAGCCGTCCTTCGATGCGCACCGTGCGGGGATCGCGCGGCGCCGAGCCGTCACCCGCGTTGATCCGTTGCAGCAGCAGCCGGGCCGCCATGTCCCCCATCTCCTTCAGGGGCAACTCGTAGGTGGTGAGCGGCGGATCGGCGATCTCGTACCAGAGCGGGTTGAGGAAACCGGCGACGGACATCTGGTCGGGGATGCTGACCTCCAGCCGGTGCAGTGTCTCCAGCACACCAAGCACGATGCGGGAGCTGGAGGCATAGATCGCGGTCACTCCCGGATGGTCGCGCAGGATGCGCAGGGTGGCGTTCTTGCCCCAGTCCGCGTCGTAGGAGCCGGTCAGCTGCGGGCAGTCCCGCTTGCGCAGCCGCAGTCTTCGGCAGGCGTCCTCGAAACCGGCGACCCGCGCCTTCGAGGTGGACAAGCCTGCAGGACCCGTGATCATCGCGATGCTGGTGTGTCCGAGCTGGGCAAGATGCTCGACGATCTCCGCGCTCCCGTGCTGTTCGTCCCCGGTCACCGAGTCGACCGCGTCCAGTTCGGAGCGCCGCGCGTATTCGACGATGGGCAGGTTCGGGCTCATCCGGCGGATCGCCTTCGCCCCGTCGGGACTGCAGGGGGTGTGCGCGATGGCGTCGACCCGCTGCTCCACCAGGGAGGTGAGCAGTTCCGCGTCCGTTGCCGGGTCGTTGTTGCTGCAGCACAGCACCAGCCGATACCCCTGGGCCGCGAACACCTCCTGCAGGATCGCCGCGCCCGAGGTGTAGAACTCGTTCTCGATGTCTGGGATCACCAGGCCCACCGCCTTGGTCTGCGACTGACGCAGCGCGCGGGCGAGTCCGTTGGTCCGGTACCCGAGCCGCTCCGCAGCCTCTTCGACCCTGCGCCGGGTCGCGGGGCTCACTCTGGGGGCCCCACTCAGGGCGCGCGAGACCGTGCCCAGGCCGAGACCGGTCTCCTTCGCGATGTCCTTGAGGTTTGCCACATGGAAACGATATCGCACCCGATCCGCCGACGGGTCCGGTCGCCGTGGATCCATGTCCGCCGACTTGCGTGTCGCCGAAGATCTTCAGGAAGTCGGCGTTCTCCTAGGGCTGTTCATTCACTTGCCGGTTGTGGCGCGGCATGTGACGGGTCGGGGGACACAGGTTCCCGCGGGGGACCAGGCCCCCTGGGGTGCCGGTGAGGCGGCCTGGAAACCTTTGAGGCATGGAATGGTTTCCATGAAGTCTCGCGGACGGGTCAGGTTGACCGTGCGTTTTGATCACTCCGTGCCGCCGCCGTGGGTGTGATCGCGATACGCGACGCCTCGCCCCGCGCGGCGCCTCGTTCGCTCTCGACCACCCTCGGGGGTGGAAACCCCCAGGTGGGAGAGGATTCCTGTGAAGTGTGAGGCGTCCTCCGGGCAGTCGCCGACGCGGGCTTCGCATGCCATCGCGCCCCGGCTCCCGGTCGTTCTGTGGAACGCTTTCCACGCCGCCTCAACCAACTGATCGCCCGCACTCGGCGATGTGCCGGTGGCGGATCCGAGCGGGCCCACGCCCGCCCTTCCTGCCTCTGGCGTTCATGAAAGCCCAGCTCAGAGTGCTACTCGGAACCAATGGCCAAGTGGCGTCATGTCTAGGTAAAGCGTGCCACAACACGAATGAAACCTGTGCGGTCGTGCCCCTTGACACTGTGACGCCCGCAGTCGCATCCTCGGACGACGAGTCGAGATGGAAACCTTTCCACCAAAGGGAGTATTCCGATGGGACGTCGGCGAACTATCCCCAAGAGACAGCGGGCCGCCGCTCTTGCGGTGGCCGTGGCCTGTGCGGGCCTGACGGCGTGTGCAGCCAAAGCGGAGCCCGCCGGCAGTGTGGCCAAGGACGGCGGCTCATCCGCCGGAGGATCCTGCGGAACAGTCACCTACCGGGATCCGGGCGGCGACGCCGACCTGTCGAGTCTCCCCAAGGAGACGAAGGACGGGTACAACGGCTACTTCGCCCCGGTCAACAAATCCGAGTACAAGGATTTCAAGGCCACGTCGAAGGGCCCTCTCAAGATCGGCTACAGCGATTCCTTCTCCGCCAACGGCTGGCGGGGCGATGTGCTGAAGCGGCTGAAGGACGACGCCGCCTTCCTCAAGAAGGCCGGTGTGGTCAGCAGTCTGCAGACAGCCAACTCCAATCTCGACAACAGTCTGCAGATCCAGCAGATCACCAGCATGATCAACCAGCGCGTGGACGCGATCCTCGCGATCCCCAACTCACCGACCGCGTTCAACGGAGTCATCAAGCAGGCGTACGACGCGGGCATCCCCTTCGTCACCCTCAACTCGCATGTCACCTCGCCGTACGCGATCAACGTCGACACGAACTATCACCTCACCGGTGAGCTGGTCGGCGCCGGGATCGCGAAGATAGTCAAGGGCGAGGGCGACGTACTCGTCGTCGACGGCATCAACGGTTCTCCTGCCAGCACCGCACTGCACAACGGCTACCTGGCCGCGTTCAAGAAGTGCCCGGGTATCAAGGTGGCGGGGTCCCTCGAGGGACAGTGGAGCGAGGCGACCGCCAAGTCGCTCATGCTCCAGCACCTCTCCACCCACCCCGGTGAACTCGCCGGTGTGGTCGGCAGCGGTGGCATGACCAACGGCATACTCCAGGCGCTCAAGCAGACGGGCCGCCAGCCCGTGCCCATCGGCGACGCCAACCCGAACCAGGGCTCGCTCGTCTCGCTGCGCGAGATGCTCCCGGACACGTACGTGGCCGGCACCACCCCGCCGGCGCAGGGCATCGACGCCGCACTCCTCACGGCGATCGCCACCCTCCAGGGCCAGGGACCCAAGTACGACTCCATCGTGGCGACACCGGCCCAGATCACCGGCCGCGACGCCCTGGAATCCTGGATCCGGGACGGCTGGACCGAATCCTCCGCCGCCCAGGCTCCCGCTCCGCCCGGAACCGAATGGCTGTCACCCGAGCAGCTCCCCGCGTACTTCGAGCATCCCGCGGAGCTTCCCGAGCTGCCCCCGCTGCCTTAGTCAGTGCCGCAGGCAGGCAGAGTGCCCCGCCGCCACCCCGGCAGGGCCGTCCGCCACGCTGCCCGACCGAGCCGAGCCGCTACCAGGCCGTCCGGCGTCGCGCGGCGGGCCCGCACCCAGGGCACCTCGCCACCGGGCGAACCCCCGCGTCACCGGCGCCGATGCCCTGCGGCACCAGTACGGGTCACCGGCGGAGGCAGAGTTCAGCGCCTCCGCCGGCGACCGCCAGGACGGACTTCCCCTCGACGGATAGGAATGGATCGGTGGACGGAACACGCCGTGGTGCGCCGGCCGGGCCGGGGCCCGCTCGGACGACCACAGCCGCAGGTCAGGACGCCGGAGCGAACCCGCTCTTCGAAGCCAGCGCAATGACGAAGAGCTTCGGGCCGACCAAGGCGCTGACCGACGGCACCCTGTCGATCGCGCCGGGCGAGATCGTGGCCCTGATGGGAGAGAACGGATCAGGCAAGAGCACGCTGGTCAAAACTCTCTCCGGAGTGCTGCGGCCCGACAGCGGGGAGATCCGGCTGGACGGAAGCCCGCTGTCGCTGTCTACCCCCCGCGCCGCGCTGCGGGCCGGTGTCGTCACCGTCTTCCAGGAGATCCTGGTGGCGCCGTACCTCAGTGTCGTCGACAACCTCTGGCTGGGCTCGGGCTCACCGCTCGCCACCCGCAGGAACGAGACCGCCCGCCGCGCCGAGGCGGAGCGGGTCCTCTCGGTGCTGTCTCCCGAACCCCCGCCGCTGGACGCGACCGTGGGGGAGCTGGACCTGATGCAGCAGCAGGTATGTGTGATCGCCCGCGGTCTGCTGCGCCGCCCCCGGCTGCTCATTCTCGACGAGGTCACCTCCACGCTCGATGTCACCATCCGGGACCGCTTCTTCGCGGAACTGCGCCGGCTCTGCGCCGCCGGGGCCGGGGCGCTGTTCATCTCCCATCGCATGGACGAGGTGCTGTCCCTGGCGGACCGCTTCGTCGCACTGCGTTCGGGGGCGACCGTCGGCACTCTCGACCGTGCCGAGGCCACCGCCGAGCGGCTGGTCCGGCTCATCTCCGGCGAGGAGGCCGCCAAGGAACGGATCCGGTCCCTGCGCGCGTCGGCGGCGGACGCCCGCCCGGTGCTGGAGGCCGACGGCGTCAAGGTCCGTGCCGACGCCCCTCCGGTCCACCTCACCGCCCGGCGCGGCGAGATCATCGGACTGGCCGGGCTCGAAGGCCACGGACAGGACGAGTTCCTCCGGATCCTGGCCGGACTGCGGCCCCTGGAGGCGGGCGCGGTACGGGTCGTCCCCCCGGGCGGCCAGGAGGCCGTCACCGTTCGCTCGTACCGCCAGGCGGTCGGTCTGGGTATGGCCTACGTGCCCCGGGACCGCAAGAGCGAGGGCATCGCCGATGTGCTCTCGTCGCTGGACAACTTCAGCGTGCCGACACTGCGCCGGGACTCGCTCGCCGGGGTGATCCGCTACCGGATGACCAGGGCGCGGTTCCGCAAGTTCGGCCGCACCGTCAACCTGGCGCCCGCCCCGCGGACCGCGGTCGGCCGGCTCAGCGGCGGCAACCAGCAGAAGGTGATCATCGCTCGCTGGCTCGCGACCGAGCCCGGCGTGCTGCTGCTCAACGACCCCACCCGCGGGGTCGATCTGAAGACCAAGCATGAGCTGTACGACCTGTTCGAGCGGCTCGCCGAAGAGGGCATGACGATCGTGATGCTCTCCACCGAGGTGGAGGAGCACCTGAACCTGATGGACCGCATCCTGGTGTTCCACTCCGGATCCTGTACGAGCGAACTGACCCACAAGGAGGCCGACCGCGAGTCGCTGGTGTCGGCCTACTTCGGACAGCGGCGGGACACCCTGGCACACGGAGGCCGGCGATGAACCTGCGGATCATCCTGCGCTCGCCGCTCGCCAAGGTGTGGATCATGACCCTGGCGCTCGTGGTCGCGAACGCCGTCGTCTCGCCCAACCTGCTCGCCGGGTCGCGCCTGCCCGGGATGGTGACCCTCCTGGTCCCGCTCGTGCTGGCGGCTCTGGCGAGCGTGCCGTCGGTACTCTCGGGCGGCGGTGGCCTCGACCTGTCGGTGGGTCCGCTGCTGGGGTTCGTCAACGTCGTCGTGGTGGGCGAACTGGTGCCCCGGGGAATCGGTTCCGCCTGGATCGCGATCCCGCTGTGCGTCGCGCTCGGCGCGGGCGTCGGCGCGCTGAACGGAGCCCTGGTGGCCTACGGCCGGCTCCAACCGATCGTGGCGACCCTGGGCACCTTCCTGGTGCTCACCGGGCTGGCCCTCGTCGTGATGCCGGAGCCGGTCGGCGACGCCCCCGGCTGGGCCGGCTTCCTCGCGGACAGTTCACTCGGCGGATATCTCCCCCACTCGCTGATCCTGCTCCTCGTCGCCTTCGGGCTCTGGGCGGCGCTGCGCGAGGCGGGCTTCATCCGGCTGGTCCGGGCGGTCGGCAGTGACCAGCGCGCGGCGTACACCTCCGGAGTGAACGTCGCGGCGATCCGGCTCGGCGCGTACACCCTGGGTGGTGTGTTCGCCGCGCTGGCAGGCCTCGCGCTGACCGCGCTGATCAACTCGGGCGACCCGACGGTCGGCGAGCAGTACACCCTCATGGCGATCGCCGCCGTGGCGCTGGGCGGGAACGCGCTGCACGGGGGCCGCGGCGGGATCCTCGGCCCGCTGCTCGGCGCCACCACCCTCTTCCTCATCCAGCTGCTGCTGTCGGCCGTCAACGTCTCGTCGCTGTGGATCCAGGTCGTCTACGGGACGGTGCTGCTGGTGGCCATCTGTCTGAACTCCGGCATGCCGGGCGGAGCGCGGCTCCGTACCGCCGGACCCCAAGGAGCCTGACCATGACCATGACCTTGAGTGCCGTCACCGGCCGGCTGAACGGCAGAATGGCGTCCGGACCCGCCCAGTTGCTCACCATCGCGGCCATCTTCCTGGTGGGCCACACACAAGTGGTCGGCTACAGCGGGATGACCTCGATCCAGGCCATGGCCGTGCTGGCCGCCTTCCTGGGCATCGCCGCCATGGGACAGACCCTGGTGGTGCTGGTCGGCGGCATCGATCTGTCGGTGCCCGCGGTCATCGGGGCCGCCAATGTGATGGCGGCGAAACTGACCGGGGACGGGTTCTCCTCGCCCACGATGATCGCCCTGGTGCTGGCTTCCGGCTTCACCGTCGGCGTGGTCAACGGATACGTCACCAGCCGGTGGCAGGTGCCCGCCCTGATCGTCACCCTGGCGACCGGGTCCGTGGTCGGCGGCGCCATCCTGCTCTGGACCAATGCGGCCCTCACCGGCCGCGCCCCGGCCTGGCTGACCGAGTTCACCTCGTCCTCCGCGACCACCGGGCCGCTGCCGCTGGCCCCGGTCGTGGTGGTGTGGCTGGTGCTGGCGGCGGCCGCGGAGTTCGTGCTGCGCCGCACCCGGGCCGGCCGGAAGCTCTACCTGCGCGGCGTCAACCAGGAAGCGGCCAGGCTGATGATGGTCAGCGACCGTTCGGTGACGACCCTCGCCTTCGGCTGCTCCGGTCTGCTGGCCGCGCTCAGCGGTCTGCTGCTGACCGGCTTCACCGGATCTGGTCTCTTCGAAGTCGGGGCGCCGTACCTGTTCAGCTCGATCGCCGCGGTGGTCGTCGGCGGGAACTCCCTGCTCGGCGGGCGCGGCAACATGCTGCGCTGCGTGCTCGGCGTGATCGCGCTCACCGAGCTGACCACTCTGCTGGTCGGGTTCTCCCTGAGCGCGGCGGCCCAGCAGGCGGTGCTCGGCGCGGTGATCGTCCTGGTCGTGGCCGGCTACGGCCGGGAACAACCGCTCGGCAGCCAGATATGAACCGTCCGGAAGACCCACCCGCGGGTACCGCCCGGCGCGGGACGACCATCGCACCGGCGCACCCGGTACACCACTCGGGCCCGGAAGGGGCGAGCGATGTCTGAGACAACCACCACTGATACGGGAGGAACCACCACCGTGCCTGACACCGACCGGCGATCACATCTCATGGATTCGCGGCTTCTCGGTGATCTCTTCACATCCAAGACGATGCGGGCGGTCTTCACCGACCGGGCGATGGTCCAGTCGTGGCTGGACGCCGAGTCGGCGCTGGCGTACGCGCAGGCCCAGTTCGGCATCGTCCCCGAAGAGGCAGCCCAGCGGATCGCCGCCTGTGCCGACGCGGCCAAGTTCGATCTCGAGGTGATGGGCGGGGAGATCGAGCAGACCGCCCACCCGCTGGTTCCACTGATCCGCCGGCTGGCGGGGGCGGCCGGACCGCAGTGGGGGGCCTACGTCCACTACGGAGCGACCACCCAGGACATCACCGACACCGGTCTGGTGCTCCAGGTGCGCGACGCGGTGCGGATCACCGAACGGCTGCTGCGCGACCTCATCCGGGTGCTCGCGGACCTGGCCGCGCGCCACCGCGACCTGCCCATGGTCGGGCGTACCCACGCCCAGCACGCGCTGCCGATCACCCTGGGGTTCAAGTTCGCCGTTTTGCTGGCCGAGTGCGAGCGCCATGCCGCCAGGATCGAGGACGCCAAGAGCCGGGTGCTGGTCGGCCAGCTCGGCGGCGCGGTCGGCTCGATGGCGGCGCTCGGACCCGACGGCCCGGAACTCCAGGACCGGATGATGCGGCGGCTGGGGCTCGGCAGCGCGCCGATCCCCTGGCACACCGCCAGGGACGGTCTCACCGAGATCGTGTCCGTCATGTCGATGATCGCCGCCACCTGCGGGAAGATCGCCAACGAGGTACGGGTACTGCAGCGCACCGAGGTCGCCGAACTGGAGGAGCCGTTCGCCCTCGGCAAGGTCGGCAGCAGCACCATGCCGCACAAGCGCAACCCCATGTTCTGCGAGTACATCATCGCCAGCGCCATCCTGTGCCGGCAGGCACCGGCCGACATGCTGGCGGCGATGCACCAGGAACACGAGCGGGACATGAGCCTGTGGGGCGTCGAGTGGACCGTCGTACCCGAGACGTTCTGCCTGGCCGCCGGACTGCTGGAGCGGACCACCTGGATCCTGGAGGGACTGGTCGTCCATCCCGAGGCGCTCCACCGTAATCTGCACACCCTCGGTGACCTGATGCTGTCCGAGGCGGCGATGATGCACATCGCCACCGCCCTGGGCAAGACGGCTGCCCACGACGTCGTGTACAAGGCGGCGATGGAGGCGTGGGAGAACGGAAGGCCGCTGCGCGACATCCTGATGGAGAGCGACGAGGTCACCGGGTCAGGTGTGGACCTGGACCGGCTGGTCGAGCTGCTCGTGCCGGAGAGTTACCTCGGATCGTGTCAGACGCTGGTGGACCGGGTCGTCGTACAGGCCCGCGCGTTCCTGGCGGACACCGGCGCGGCCCCCGCGGCCGCCCAGGGAGGGGCGGCATGACCCTCACCCCGAAGGGCCAAGGCGACCCGCTGCAGCCGGTCGGCTTCGTCGGGCTCGGCGCGATGGGCGGCCGGATGGCGGCGCGGCTGCTCGCGGCGGGCCACCCGGTCTACGGCTGCAACCGATCCCCGGAGCGGCTGGCCCCGCTGGCCAAGACTGGCCTGGTGCCGTGCGCGACCCCGCGCGAGGTCGCCGAGCGGGCCGAGGTGATCCTGAGCATGGTGTGGGACTCCGACGCGCTGCGCGCCGTCACCGAGTCGCCCGACGGTCTGCTGGCCGGGCTCACCGACCGGCATGTCTATGTCGACCTGTCCACCGTGGAACCGCACATCAGCAAGGAGATCGCGGAGCAGGTGCGCGCCAAGGGAGCGCACATGCTCGACTGCCCGGTCTCCGGAAGCCTGGACGCGGCCGAGGCGGGCCGCCTCGTCCTGCTGGCCGGGGGACCGGCCACCGCCCTGAGGCGGGTACGCCCCGTGCTGGACGTCCTCGGCAGCTCGGTCATCCACCTCGGGGACGACAACGGACTCGGTCTGACGGCCAAGCTCGCGATCAACCTCCAGGTGGCGATCCAGGAGGTGGCCTGGGGCGAGGCCATGCTGGTGGCGGAACGTGCCGGTATCAGCAGGGCTACCGCGACAGAAGCGATGCTCGCCAGCGTCATCGCCTCCCCGATGCTGCGCTACCGGGCCCCCTTCCTGCTGGAGGAGCCCGCCGAGGTCTGGGCCAGCGCCGCCCAGCTGCGCAAGGACGTCGACTACGCCGTCGGCGCGGCAGGTGGCGGGACGGCCGCCGGGGATCTGACGCTGACGCTGCTCGACGCCATCTGCGCGGCGGGCGAGGGTGACCGGGAGGCCGCACAGCTCATGCGGTACGTCGCGGACCGCCAAGGTCGGCCTGACAGGACAGGAGAGCAGTGATGAAAGCCGCCGTTTACCACGGGCCGCGGGACGTGCGCGTCGAGTCGGTCGCGGAGCCGGCCCCGCCCGGTCCCGGCGAGGTGCTGCTCCGGGTCGCGGTGTGCGGCCTGTGCGGGACGGACAGCCACGAGTACGCCCACGGTCCTTCGATGATCCCGCTCACCCGCAGGCACCCGGTGTCGGGACATCTCGGTCCGATGATCCCGGGCCACGAGTTCATGGGCACGGTGCAGCAGGCGTCCCCGGACGTGACCGGGTTCCCGGTGGGCACCCGGGTGGTGGCGGGGGCAGGCCGGTGGTGCGGGACCTGCGGGCCCTGCCTGAAGGGCCGTACCAATCTGTGCGACGCGTACTACACCTACGGCCTCAACACCCACGGCGGCCTCGCGCAGTACATCACCGTGCCGGCCGCGATGTGCGCACCGGTGCCCGACGGCTGCGCGGACCGCGACGCGGTGCTCGCCCAGCCCATGGCGATCGCCCTGCACGCGCTGAACCGGTCCGGAGCGGACCCCGGCGACCCGGTGGTGATCTTCGGCGCGGGCGGCATCGGCAGTCTGCTGGTCGCCGCCGCGGCGTCCCGCGGCGTCCGCGCCCATGTGCTCGACCTCGACGAGGAGCGGCTGGCGACCGCCCTCGGCCTGGGCGCCGTCACGGCCCGGATGGCCGACGACAAGGGACTCGCGGCGGTACGGGAACTCGGCCGCACCGGCGCCCCGGTGGTGATCGAGGCCTCCGGCTCGGCGGCCGGCCTGCGGGACGCCCTGGGCGTCACGGGAACCGGCGGCCGGGTGGTGATGCTCGGGCTGCCCAAGGCGGCGGCGGAGGTCGATGTCCGCACCGCGGTCATCTCCGAGATCGATCTGGTCTCCTCCAGCGCCCATGTCTGCGCCACGGACATCCCGGAGGCGGTCGCGGCGCTGGCCCGGCAGCCGATCTCCGGCCGGATCGTGGACCGGATCGTTGCGCTCGACGAGATCGTTCCGCTCGGCCTCCAGCCGCTTGCCGCGGGGCGGTTGCGCGGCAAGGCGGTCGTCGCCGTCGACTAGGTCCCGGTCACCTCCGGTCCATGAATCGGGTCACCGTCGCCGGATCCAGGGGCGGAGAACTCCAGCACAATTTACAGATAAGCGACACTTGCCACGTCTCATGCACAAAGGAGTGGACAATGAGTAAGCAGCGGGTTCTGCTGCGACAGGGCACTGTGATCACCATGGACGACGGGATCGGTGACTTCGCCACCGCCGACGTGCTGGTGAACGGTGAGGTCATCGAGGCGGTGGCACCCGATCTGGGAGGCGCCGACGCCGAGGTCATCGACGCCCGCGGAATGATCGTGATGCCCGGCATGGTCGACACCCACCGGCACACCTGGCAGGCCGCGCTGCGGGGCATCGCCGCCGACTGGACCCTCGGCCAGTACATGACCGGCCTGCATCTCGGTCTCAGCGCGCTGTTCCGGCCCGAGGACACCTACGCGGGCAATCTGCTCGGCGCCGTCGAGGCCCTCGACAGCGGTATCACCACGCTCCTCGACTGGTCGCACAACGTCAACACACCCCAGCACAGCGACGCCGCCGTACAAGGCCTCTTCGACTCAGGGATCAGGGCCGTGTTCGCCCACGGCGGCGGCGCGGACATGTACCAGGTGCCCAGCACCGTCCCGCACGACCTGGACGTGCGACGGGTCCGCGAGCAGTACTTCTCCTCGGACGACCAGCTCTGCACCATGGCGATGGCGCTGCGCGGGCCGCAGTTCGCCACCCTCGACGTGACGGAGGACGATCTGCGGCACGCCCGCGAACTCGGTCTGCCGATCACCCTGCATGTGGGCGACGGCGAGTGGGGCCGCAGCCGGCCCGTCACCCAGATGAAGAAGCGCGGCCTGCTCGGCCCCGACATCACCTACGTGCACTGCAACACACTCGCCGACGACGAACTGCAGGACATCGCCGACACCGGTGGCACCGTGTCCATCTCCCCGGACATCGAGATGCAGATGGGGCACGGCTGGCCGGCCACCGGAAGGCTGATGCGTGTGGGCATCCGGCCGAGCCTCTCGATCGACACCTGCGTGTCCAACAGCGGGCACATGTTCGGCACGATGCAGATCTGCCTGGCCACCCAGCGTGCCATCGACAACCAGGAGCCCGGCGCCACCGACCGGCCGGCCGTCTCGCTCAGCTCCCGCGACGTGCTGTCGTTCGCCACGGTCGACGGGGCCAAGGCATGCGGTCTCGACCGCAAGGTCGGCAGCCTCACCCCCGGCAAGCAGGCCGACATCGTGCTGCTCCGGTCCTTGGACACACTGTCCCTGGCGCCCCTGAACAACCCGATCGGCCAGGTCGTCTACTCTGCCCACCCTGGTCTGGTGGACACCGTGCTGGTCGCCGGCAGCGTCGTCAAGTCGGGCGGACGTCTGCGCGGCGACATCGCGGAACGGGCCCGCCGGCTCGCGGCGGAGAGCCGGGACAGCCTCTTCGAACGGACCGCGGACGTCGAGTCGCTCTCCGACGCCCGGATCGGCGGCGGCTGGCAGCCCGCACCACTGGTCACCTCGGTCGTGTGACGGCCGCGGCCCGCTGACGACACGGCGGCCCGCTCCCGTGGCCGCCGCATCACCCACCCCCACCGGATTTCTCACCAAGGTCACAGCGCTCCTGGCGGCGCACGACGGGGCACCGCGTTGTGACCCCCGAACGGCCTTGACCTTTTCGAAAGGAACCCCGCCCATGGGAATCGCCACCTACGGAACGACCAACGTCGACTGGGAGGCGCGGATCGACATGGACCGGCTGCGCCGGGAGCGGCTCGCCCGCCTGCGTGCGCAGCTGGAGGAGTCGAGCTTCGGCGCGCTGCTGGCCTTCGACTTCGCCAACATCCGCTACATGACGTCGACCCACATCGGCACCTGGGGATCGGACAAGCTGGTGCGGTTCGCACTCCTCGTGCGCGGAGCCGAGCCGATCATCTGGGACTTCGGCTCCGCCGCCCGTCACCATCAGCTGTACAACCCCTGGCTCGGCGAGGAGCAGACCGACCCGGTCACCGGTGTGCGCAGCGCCGTACCCGGCACCTCACGGTCGTTCGCGGGTATCTCCACCCTGCGGGGCGCCATCCACCCGGACGCGGGCCGGGCCGAGAGCGTGGCCGAACGCGTCCTGGACGAACTGCGCAAGCACGGGCTGGAGAACGAGCCGGTGGGCGTGGACTTCGTCGAGATGCCGGTGCACCGGGCCCTCACCCAGGCGGGGATCGACATATCCGACGGCCAGCAGCTGTTCCTCGAGGCACGCCGGGTCAAGACCAAGGATGAGATCTCCCTCCTCACCCACGCCTGCGCGATGGCAGACATGGCGTACGAGGAGCTGTACAAGTTCCTGCGCCCGGGCATCCGCGAGAACGAGACCGTCGGGCTGGTCAGCAAGATCCTTTACGACAACGGCTCAGAGTTCGTCGAAGGCATCAACGCCATCTCCGGCGAACGCTGCAACCCGCACCCGCACCTCTACTCGGACCGCATGGTGCGCCCCGGCGACCCTGCCTTCTTCGACATCGTGCACAGCTACATGGGCTATCGCACCTGCTATTACCGCACGTTCGCCGTCGGCAGCGCCTCCCCCGCGATGAACGACGCCTACAAGATCGCCCGCGAGATCATGGACGAGTCGCTCGCCGCGGTGAAGCCGGGCGCCACGACCGCGGACATCGTGTCGCTGTGGCCGCGGGCCCAGGACTTCGGATTCGCCGACGAGGAGGCCGCCTTCGCCCTGCAGTACGGGCACGGCGTCGGGCTCTCCGTATGGGAGAAGCCGATCTTCAGCCGGATGACCTCGCTCGACCACCCCGAGGAGCTCAAGGAGGGCATGGTCTTCGCCCTGGAGACCTACTGGCCGGCCAGGGACGGCTGGTCGGCGGCGCGGATCGAGGAGGAGCTCGTGGTCACCGCGGACGGCTGCGAGGTGATCACCCGCTTCCCGGCCGAGGAGCTCCTGGTGGCCGGACAGCGGTACTTCGCCGCGTCCGGACCGCTGCCCGCCGTGCGTGAGTCGCAGTCGCACCTCAACAACCCCAAGCTGCGGTCGGGTTCATGACGCGCTTCCGGGATCCCAAGACGCCCCGCCGCGGCATCACCGTCCCGTACACCCCCCCTTCCGTCCGCCGACCGCCGGACCACTCCGTCCCGCGGTCGGCGAAGGGGACCGTCCAGGAAGTCTGTAAAGGAGTCGACACGTGAACACCCCCATGGCGTCCGAACAGGCCACCGCGGACGGGCTGACCAGCTACCGGATGTGGATCGGCGGCGCCTGGTGCGAGGCGCTCTCGGGAGCCCGGTTTGAAACGGTCAACCCGTTCACCGGCCTGCCCTGGGCCAGCGTCCCCGACGCCGCGGCGGCCGACGTGGATGTGGCGGTGAAGGCTGCCGAGAGCGCCCAGTTCGGGGCGTGGGGCCGGACAGGCGGATTCGAGCGGGCCCGTCTGATGCACCGGCTCGCCGACATCATGGAGCGGGAGGCGCAGTCGCTGGCCGCCACCGAGACCAGGGACAACGGCAAGCTGCTGCGCGAGATGCAGGGGCAGATGGAGTACCTGCCCGCGTGGCTGCGCTACTTCGCCGGGATCGCCGACAAGTTGCAGGGCGAGGTGATCCCCTCCGACCGGCCCAATTTCATGGTGTACACCCGGCACGAGCCGGTGGGCGTGGTCGGTGCCATCGTGCCGTGGAACTCGCCGCTGATGCTGCTGATGTGGAAGCTGGCCCCGCTGCTCGCGGCCGGCTGCACCCTGGTGGTCAAGCCGTCGGAGCACACACCGGTCTCGGCCCTGGAGTTCGCCCGGCTGGTGGACGAGGCGGGCTTCCCGCCCGGTGTCTTCAACGTCGTCACCGGGCAGAGCGCGGACCTGGGCCGGGCCCTGGTCGAGCACCCGGGCGTCCGGCACGTGGCGTTCACCGGATCCCCCGACGTGGGGATCAAGGTGGCCCAGAGCGCGGCTGGCCACTTCGCCCGTACCACGCTCGAACTCGGTGGTAAGTCGGCGCAGTTGGTGTTCCCCGACGCGGATCTCGACGCCGCGTCCAACGGGCTGATCGCCGGCATCTTCGCCGCGACCGGGCAGACCTGCGTGGCCGGTTCGCGGCTCGTCGTCCACCGCGACGTACACGACCGACTGCTCGACCGGGTCCTGGACCGCACCAAGCGGATCGTGCTGGGCGACCCGACCGCGCCGGAAACGGAGATGGGGCCGCTGGCCAACGCGGCGCAGTACAGGACCGTCACCGGTTTCGTCGAGCGGGCCTGCGCCGACGGTGCCCGGGTACTGACCGGCGGCCGCCCCGACCCGGAGTTGGGCGGGCTGTTCTACCGGCCCACGGTGCTGACCGATGTCCGTCCGGACATGGAGGTGGCTCGCGAGGAGATCTTCGGTCCGGTGCTGTCGGTGCTGACCTTCGACACCGAGGAGGAGGCGGTCGAGCTCGCCAACTCGACCCGCTACGGGCTGGGCGCGGGTGTGTGGACCAACGACCTGCGGCGCGGCCACCGGGTCGCGCACGCCCTGCGGGCCGGCAATGTGTGGGTGAACTCCTACCGGGTGGTCGCTCCCAATGTGCCCTTCGGCGGCACCGGAGCCAGCGGCTGGGGCCGGGAGAGCGGGGTCGACGCGGTGCGTGAGTACACCGAGACCAAGGCGGTCTGGATCGAACTGGGGGGCGAGACCCGCGATCCGTTCAAGCTCGGCTGACGGTCACTGGACCGGCGGGACGGCCGGGTGATGGGGGAGGGGGCAGGAACCGGGACGGGTTCCTGCCCCCTCGCTCGCGACCGGCTCAGAACGCGTTCACCTCAGTGAGTTCGCCGGTCGGTTCCCAGAGCCGGGCCGTGGCGTCCGGGTCGGTGGGCCGAGGGCATGACGCCCCGGTCGCCGATCGGCCGACCGGCGACCGGGGCGCCGCGAGCAGCATGGCGCACCGCGACGGTGCCACCCCAGGCCTGAGCAGTAACGAAGCAGTCCCCGCACCCCCCGCCGAGCGCAGATACGGCCCCCGGAAGATCCCGCTCTCCGGATGC
>NZ_JBSFMS010000120.1:0-21627 GCF_053599675.1 Streptomyces sp. NPDC000880
GCCTTCGGCACACTCGCCGCCGCCGCGTGCAGCCGCGCGAAGGCCCGGTCCATGGGATCTCCGGTACGCCGCAGCAGCCCGTCCGGCGATTGAGGACCGGATCCGGGGCGGAGCCCCGGGCCGCAGGGCGCGGGCTACGCCTCGCGGGAGCCCTCGTACATGTCCTCGATCAGGTCCTTGTACTCGCGCTCGACGACCGGCCTCTTCAGCTTGAGGCTGGGCGTCAGTTCACCGTGCTCGATGTCCAGGTCGCGCGGGAGCAGCCGGAACTTCTTGATCGTCTGCCAGCGCTGCAGCCCCTCGTTGAGCCGCTTCACATAGCCCTCGATAAGCTGCTCGGCCTGCTTGGTGGCCACCACCTCGGCGTACGTCTTGCCGTCCAGGCCGTTCTCCTTGGCCCAGGTGAGGATGGTCGGCTCGTCCAGCGCGATCAGCGCGGTGCAGAAGTTGCGGTCCGCGCCGTGCACCAGGATGTTGGAGACGAACGGGCACACCGCCTTGAACTGGCCCTCGACCTCCGCCGGCGCGATGTACTTGCCGCCCGACGTCTTGATCAGGTCCTTCTTCCGGTCCGTGATCCGCAGATACCCGTCCGCGGACAGCTCGCCGATGTCCCCGGTGTGGAACCACCCGTCGGACTCCAGGACTTCCGCGGTCTTCTCCGGCAGCCGGTGGTAGCCCTCCATGATGCCGGGGCCGCGCAGCAGGATCTCGCCGTCGTCCGCGATGCGCACCTCGGTACCGGGCAGCGGCTTGCCGACCGTGCCCGTGCGGTACGCCTCGCCCGGGTTGACGAACGACGCCGCGCTCGACTCCGTAAGCCCGTAGCCCTCCAGGATGTGGATACCGGCGCCGGCGAAGAAGTAGCCGATATCGGGCGCGAGTGCGGCGGACCCGGAGACCGCGGCGCGCAGTTGCCCGCCGAAGGCCTCGCGGAGCTTGGAGTAGACGAGTGCGTCGGCGACCTTGTGCTTGGCGGTCAGCCCGAAGGGCGCGGAAGCCGTGCCCGTACGGCGGAAGTTGTCCTGCGCGGCCTTCGCGTACTCGCGCGAGACGCCGGCCGCCCACTGGAAGATCTTGTACTTCGCGCCGCCGCCGGCCCGCGCCTTGGCCGCGACACCGTTGTAGACCTTCTCGAAGATGCGCGGCACGGCGGCCATATATGTCGGCTGCACCACCGGCAGATTCTCGATGATCTTGTCGACGCGGCCGTCGACGGCGGTGACATGGCCGACCTCGATCTGCCCGGAGGTCAGCACCTTGCCGAAGACGTGGGCGAGCGGCAGCCAGAGGTACTGCACGTCGTCCTTGGTGACCAGCCCGGTCGCGGCGATGGCCTTGGCCACGTACGACCAGTTGTCGTGCGGCAGCCGGACGCCCTTGGGCCGTCCTGTCGTGCCCGAGGTGTAGATGAGCGTCGCCAGCTGGTCGGCGGTGATCGCCTCGACCCGCTCCTTGACGGCTTGGGGGTGCTTGTCGAGGTACTGCGCGCCGCGGGCCTCCAGATCGGCGAGCGAGAGCACCCATCCCTCGGGGTCGTTCTCGTCCGGCTCCACGCCCGTCGTGTCGAAGACGACGACGTGCCTGAGCTCCGGCAGCTCGGCCCGCCGCTCACGCGCCTTGGCCAGCTGGGTCGCGTCCTCCGCGATCAGCACCCGGCTGTCGGAGTCGGAGAGGATGTACGCCGACTCCTCGGCGTTGGTCGACGGGTAGACGGTCGTGGTCGCGCCGCCCGCGCACATCACGCCGAGGTCGGCGAGGATCCACTCGACCCGGGTGGCGGACGCGAGCGCCACCCGCTCCTCGGGCTGCACGCCGAGATCAATCAGACCCGCTGCGACGGCATAGACCCGCTCGGCGGCCTGGCCCCAGCTCAGGGACTTCCAGTCGTCGGGCCCATGGCCGGCAGCGGGGGCCACCGGATAGCGGTAGGCCTCGGCGTCCGGCGTAGCCGCCACGCGCTCGGTGAACAGGGTCGCCACCGAGGGCGGTCGGTTCTCGATCTGGGTCTGTGTGTCGCTCACGACGTCCTCCGGGCCTGCGGCAGCACTGCAACTGGCGGGTTGTTTAACTGGCGAGTAACCATCGAGCCGTGATCAGGGTAGAGGCCACAATGCCGGTGCGTAAGAGGCTGCGGGCTGCCGCTTGATAACGAACGGGCCCTCGCCTCATTGACCGGAAGCCATGGTCGGTGTATCTACCACCTATAGGGCGCTGTCTCCGCAGCCACGCCCGAAAGCGCCCGTCCGGACCCCGGTCGGGCGCTTTCGCGTTACGTGTGGTGCGTGCGGAACTCGACGCGACGCGCGGCTACGTAGTAGCTGCGCCTTCGCTACTTCTTCGCCTTGCCGCCGCTCTCGTCGCTGGAGAGCACCGCGATGAAGGCCTCCTGCGGAACCTCCACGCTGCCCACCATCTTCATCCGCTTCTTGCCTTCCTTCTGCTTCTCCAGCAGCTTCCGCTTACGGGAGATGTCACCGCCGTAGCACTTGGCGAGGACGTCCTTGCGGATGGCGCGGATGGTCTCGCGGGCGATGACCCGCGAGCCGATGGCAGCCTGGATGGGCACCTCGAAGGCCTGCCGCGGGATGAGCTCCCTGAGCTTGGCGACGAGCCGCACGCCGTACGCGTACGCCGCGTCCTTGTGCGTGACGGCGGAGAAGGCGTCGACCTTGTCGCCGTGCAGCAGGATGTCGACCTTGACCAGGCTGGCGGCCTGCTCGCCGGTGGGCTCGTAGTCGAGAGAGGCGTAGCCGCGGGTCTTCGACTTCAGCTGGTCGAAGAAGTCGAAGACGATCTCGGCGAGGGGGAGGGTGTAGCGAATCTCGACCCGGTCCTCGGAGAGGTAGTCCATACCGAGCAGCGTGCCCCGGCGGGTCTGGCACAGCTCCATGATCGAGCCGATGAACTCGCTCGGCGCGAGGATCGTGGCCCGTACGACCGGCTCGTGCACCTCGGAGATCTTGCCCTCGGGGAACTCGCTCGGATTGGTGACGGTGTGCTCGGCGCCGTCCTCCATGGTCACGCGGTAGACCACGTTGGGGGCGGTGGCGATCAGGTCCAGGCCGAACTCGCGCTCCAGGCGCTCGCGGATGACGTCCAGGTGCAGCAGACCGAGGAAGCCCACGCGGAAGCCGAAGCCGAGGGCCGCGGAGGTCTCCGGCTCGTAGACCAGCGCGGCATCGTTGAGCTGCAGCTTGTCGAGGGCCTCGCGGAGGTCCGGGTACTCCGAGCCGTCCAGCGGATAGAGGCCCGAGAACACCATCGGCTTGGGGTCCTTGTAGCCGCCCAGCGCCTCGGTCGCGCCCTTGGTGAAGGAGGTGATCGTGTCACCGACCTTGGACTGCCGGACGTCCTTCACACCCGTGATGATGTAGCCCACCTCGCCGACGCCGAGACCGTCGGCCGGCGTCATCTCCGGGGACGAGACGCCGATCTCCAGCAGCTCGTGGGTGGCGCCGGTGGACATCATGCGGATGCGCTCGCGCTTGTTGAGCTGACCGTCGACGACACGGACGTAGGTGACGACACCGCGGTACGAGTCGTAGACCGAGTCGAAGATCATCGCGCGGGCGGGCGCGTCGGCGACACCGACCGGGGCGGGGACGTCGCGGACCACGCGGTCCAGGAGTGCCTCCACACCGATGCCGGTCTTGGCCGAGACCTTGAGGACGTCCTCCGGCTGGCAGCCGATGAGGTTGGCGAGCTCCTCGGAGAACTTCTCCGGCTGGGCGGCCGGCAGGTCGATCTTGTTGAGGACCGGCACGATCGTGAGGTCGTTCTCCATCGCGAGATAGAGGTTGGCGAGGGTCTGAGCCTCGATGCCCTGGGCGGCGTCGACCAGCAGGATGGTGCCCTCGCAGGCCGCGAGCGAGCGGGAGACCTCGTAGGTGAAGTCCACGTGCCCGGGGGTATCGATCATGTTCAGGATGTGAGTCCTGGACTGGTCGGGACCCTCGGTAGGAGCCCAGGGCAGCCGTACCGCCTGGGACTTGATCGTGATACCGCGCTCGCGCTCGATGTCCATGCGGTCGAGGTACTGAGCGCGCATCTGCCGCTGCTCGACCACACCGGTCAGCTGGAGCATCCGGTCGGCAAGGGTCGACTTGCCGTGGTCGATGTGCGCGATGATGCAGAAATTGCGGATCAGCGCCGGGTCGGTACGGCTCGGCTCGGGCACGTTGGTAGGAGTCGCGGGCACGCAGGGTCCTGATTCTTGAGACGCCGGGCGTCTCGTCTCGGGCGATGTCGGATCGGGATCGATACGTAGAGCTTCTATGGTCCCACGGCTGCGGGGCAGCGCTCGGTTTGGGCCGCTCGACGGGCGGCTGGTAGCCTGAGCAGCTGTGTCTCGTGCCCTCTCATGTACGAGACACACACTCCAAGATCATCGAACCTGAAAAGGCTCTTTCGTGGCGAACATCAAGTCCCAGATCAAGCGGAACAAGACGAACGAGAAGGCGCGCCTGCGCAACAAGGCCGTCAAGTCGTCGCTCAAGACCGCGATCCGCAAGGCCCGTGAGGCTGTCGCCTCGGGCGACGTCGAGAAGGCCAATGTGGCCGTCCGTGAGGCGTCGCAGAAGCTCGACAAGGCCGTCTCCAAGGGTGTCATCCACAAGAACGCCGCCGCCAACAAGAAGTCGGCGCTGGCCTCCAAGGTTGGCTCCCTCAAGGGCTGAACCTCTTGATTGTCGCCGGTAGGGACTCAGCGGGCCCTCTCTTCCGCTCCTGACCCGGCACCCTAGCGCCGCACGCGGCCTGCGTTCGCCACGCGGGTGCGGCGCACACTGTTCGAACTGCGAGCCCCGGTGGCTGTCCTTCCCCAGGACGGCGACCGGGGCTTTCGGCGTTGCGGGACGGGGTGATCGGGGGCCCGGCGGGGGGCGGAGGCCGGGCAGGCGCCGCGAAGCCGGCGGCGGGCGGGCGGGGGCTGCGCCGCGAAGCCGGCGCAACTGAGCCGGGGTACGGGGAAAGGTCGGCCCACGTCAGCGTCGGGAGCGGGCCGCGCGGGCGATCGCCACGACCGCCTTCTCCAGCGCGTACTCCGGGTCGTCACCCCCGCCCTTCACACCCGCGTCCGCCTCCGCAACCGCACGCAGCGCGACCGCCACCCCGTCCGGCGTCCAGCCCCGCATCTGCTGCCGCACCCGGTCGATCTTCCACGGCGGCATGCCCAGCTCACGCGCGAGATCGGCGGGCCGCCCGCCGCGGGCCGACGAGAGCTTGCCGATCGCCCGCACCCCCTGCGCCAGAGCGCTGGTGATCAGTACCGGCGCGACCCCCGTCGACAGCGACCAGCGCAGCGCCTCCAGCGCCTCCGCCGCCCGCCCCTCCACCGCACGGTCCGCGACCGTGAAGCTGGAGGCCTCGGCCCGGCCGGTGTAGTACCGCCCGACGACAGCTTCGTCGATCGTGCCCTCGACGTCGGCCGCGAGCTGCGAGACCGCGGCGGCCAGCTCCCGCAGATCGCTGCCGATCGAGTCGACCAGTGCCTGGCACGCCTCAGGCGTCGCCGACCTTCCCAGCGCCCGGAACTCGGACCGTACGAACGTGAGCCGCTCCGCGGGCTTCGTGGTCTTGGGACAGGCGACCTCGCGTGCCCCCGCCTTGCGGGCAGCGTCCAGCAGACCCTTGCCCTTCGCACCGCCGGGGTGCAGCAGCACAAGGGTGATCTCCTCCGCGGGCGCGTCGAGATACGCCTTGATGTCCTTG
Organism: Streptomyces sp. NPDC000880; assembly: GCF_053599675.1. Taxonomy (NCBI): domain Bacteria; kingdom Bacillati; phylum Actinomycetota; class Actinomycetes; order Kitasatosporales; family Streptomycetaceae; genus Streptomyces; species Streptomyces sp. NPDC000880. The sequence continues at coordinate 5,713 of NZ_JBSFMS010000120.1, forward strand.
ATCGTGTCCGCGGACAGGTCCTGCGCGTTCCGCACGACGACGACCTTGCGCTCCGCGAAGAGCGACGGGCTGGTCAGCTCGGCCAGCGTGCCCGGCTGAAGCTGGTCGGCGGTGAGGTCGCGCACATCCGTGTCCGCGTCGGCGGCCCGGGCCGCCGCCACCACCTGCTGCACAGCACGGTCGAGGAGGAGGTCCTCCTGGCCCACGGCGAGCGTGACGGGGGCGAGGGGATCGTCGGTCGAATTCTTCCTGGTGGCCATCGCGGTCCAGCATCCCACGCGCCACTGACACCGCCCCCTCCGCTCAGGGCTCTTCGCGCCAGCCGTCCCACTCCCCCGCGAACTCGTCCAGCTTCGCCGGGTCCAGCCGCCCGTCCGGGTCCTCGACGACCAGCAGCCACTGGGCGTCCTCGGCGTCGTCCTCGCCGGCCAGCGCGTCTCGCAGAAGCAGCGGCTCCTCGGCGACGCCGAAGCGGTCGCCGAGCGCCTCGGCCGCCTCCTCCGCGGCGTCGCGGTCGGGCAGCACCAGCACATGTCTCACAGCACTCACAAGGACATTGTTCAGGTCGCCCTGCCCGGGGCTGCCGGCAGGCGGTCGAGCAGCAGCCCGAAGTGATCGCGATACGCCGCGAGCACCGCCGCGTCGTCGGCCAGCGGCTGCTCGTGCCGCTCGCCGTGCACGGTGGTGACCAGTTTGCGGCCGCTGAGCGTGATCCGTCCCTCGGCGGTGAGCCGGGAGCAGACGACGGACTGAGTGAAGTGCGAGTGGGGCGAAGTGCGGTGCCACCAGGCCCCGGCCCGGAAGTCGTCGGGGACGCGGGGTCACGTGTCGAGGCGGAACTGCGGCTTGCCGTCGCGGTAGACGTCGAGATCCCCGTACTGAGAGGCCTCGACGATCCGGAACGTACCCGCCGGGTCCTTCTGATCGCCCCGCTCGTCGAAGGCCAGCGGATGGTGGCTGTGGTCGCCAAATCCGAGGGCGGGCCAGCCAAGGGCAGGTGGAGTCCACCGTCTCGACGAGCAGGGCGAGATGGTCGTACGGGATGCCGAGCCGGCCCTCGTCGCCGAACACGCGGCCCTGGAGGAGGGTGACGGTGAAGCCGAGGTCGCGCAGCAACGCGGCGAAGGAGCCGTTGAGTTCGTAACAGAATCCGCCCCGCCGCGCGTCCACGATCTTGGCGAGGAGCGCCTTCTCCTCCAGCACGATGTCCTCGCCGAGGTGGACGGAGAGGTTCTCAAGGGCACTGTCCGCAAGTGCCGCAGCTGCAGATCGCGCAGCGCGGCAGCGTCGGCGCGCTCGGGGCGGCTCGCACCGATACGAAGGAGGTAGGCGTCCATGGAACGAGTGTGTCGCGGGGACGAGTGTGTCGCGAGGGGCACCCGCGCCCCATCGCTCCCCGACCTGCGCCTGTCGCCCAAGGCACGTGGGGGCTCGTGCGGATGGCGTCTGCGAACAGTCGCGCGCGCCGTGCCGACGGCATGGGCTGGTTGCCGCCCCCGTCACCCGAGTTAGTATTCGCCGTCGCGTTCGACCCTGGACAGCTCCCATTCACCCAGTGCCGTTACCTATTAATTGCGTACTAGATCAGCAAAAATAGGGAGCACAGTGAGTTCCACACGACGTGGGGTACTGAAGTCAGCCGCGGCGATCACCGCACTCAGCGCGGGCAGGCTGGCCCTGGGCCCCCAACCGGCCGCCAGTGCGGCAACTGCGCCGGCCGGCGGCGGTGTGTGGACCGGACGGTCGCCGGGTGTCGTCTCGATGGCCATGCACATCCACGCCTCGTGGAGTGAGGGCAACGGCAGCATGCACGGGCACCTCGACCAGGCCACCAAGGCCGGTGTCGACGTGCTGTGGTGGACAGAGCACGATTTCCGCATGGCCGAGCACGGTTACCCGAACGTGATCCACATGAACGGGGCCAGCGAGAAGGTCAACGGGGTCGTCTGGACGTGGGCCGAGCAGAGAACCGGGACGCTTGCAGCATCCGACGTGGCGTGGGAGCAGACGATGGCCTCGCCGGCCGACTCGTCAGTGCCCGGGTCCGTGCACCTGTCGGCACGGTCCGCCGGCTCCGACGCTGCCTCGGTCGGCGTCAAGGGCTCGGCTGCCAACACCGTCGACAAGCGCTCCGTCTACGACCAGACGATCGCGATCGATGTCTTCCCGGCCGAAGTGTCCCCGCACAACTATCTCACCCTGACGTTGACGACGAGCTGGCGGCCGGCGACCCACGGACGCCCGGCCGGGACGTACACGCTCACCTACATCATCGACGGGACCCAGAGCCACGCGCGCCACTGCGACGGCATCGACGGCGTGGTCCACGTGCCGGCCCGCCAAGGCCGTTGGAACACGGTCGAGATGCGTCCCGAGGAGGACATCAAGCGGTTCTGGCCCGACATCGAGAGCCGCGACGCCGCGATGTTCAACTTCACGCTCAGCGCGGTCAGCGAGAAGGAACGGCGGGCCGAGGGCTGGTTCGACCTCCTGCGGATCACCCGGCCGCCACGGACCGCGAACGCTCCGCTGGAGATGCAAGCCGAACTGATGCGTGGGTACGCCCACCGCTTCCCGGCGGTCCAGCAGTATCAGGCCATGGAGGTGTCGCTGCTCAAGCCGACCCACCTGAACTGGTTCGGGCCGAAGATGACCATGCCTACGTTCGCCCAGCCCACCCCGACCCCCGACCCGGACCCGAATGCCGCGTACGCGGTCACGGACATGATTCACGCGACCGGTGGCCTGGCTTCCTACAACCACCCGTTCGGCACCTCGCACCCCTCCTCGCTGCCTCCCGCGCAGCAGGACGCGCTCCGCGCGTCGGTGGCGGCGTCGATACTCAGCAACCGGGCGATGGGCTGCGACATCCTTGAGGTCGGCTACCCAAGCCGTGGCGGCGTCGACCTGAACCACCATGCGCAGGTGTGGGACGTCTGTTCCCGCAACGGGCTCTTCCTGACCGGCACCGGCGTCAGTGACGACCACTCCGGTATGGACTGGCTGGGTCAGGAGTCCAACTTCATCACCTGGGCCCATGCCGCCAGCCGCGACATGGACGATCTGCTCCCCGCGCTCTCGGCCGGCAACGTGTTCTTCGGCAACCCCGTCCTGTTCGCCGGAACGATCGACCTGCTCGTCGACGGCGCAGCACCGATGGGCTCGATCACCGTATCCCGCGCCATGACTCGCAACGTCCGGGTGCTGGCGAACCGCCTGCCGGCCGACAGCGTCCTCCGAGTGGTGCAAGGCACCGTCGACGGGGCCGGCCCGTCCGCCCCGGAACCCGGAACGACCTACCGCCAGATCCCGTCGTCGGAACTGTCGCGGGGCTACCTCGACCTGACCATCGACACCAGCGCGCCACGGTTCGTCCGGGTCGAGGTCTGCACCGCCGCAGGGGAGGTCATCGCACTTTCCAACCCGGTGTGGCTGCTCCGCGACGACCCCGCCGGTGGCATCCCCTCCAGCCGAATGGTCCGCTGACCGGCGCGCCGCTGCACGCTTCGATCGGCTGCGGGGAGGCTGCCTACACCGCTAGCGGGGACTGGCGCTGTGGCTGTCGCTCCGTTTCCAGTCCCCCACCCTTCCTACTTCTGGGCGAGGCAAAGATCACCCATCTCCACGGCCTCCTTCAGAAAGAGGCGCGTGGGGGCGGGTGCGGCGGTGGGTCGGGGCCCCGTGGGACTGCCCGCAGGCCGCGTCCGCCGCCTCCGGTAACCGCGATCGCCCCTTCCGTGTCGGTACGCAGCACCACCGCTCCCCCTGCGTGCAGCGCGGCGACCGTACGGGGCGCAGGATGACCGTACAAGTTGCCGCCGCCCACGGAGATCAGCGCCAGCCGCGGGCGCACGGCGCGCAGCAGGCCGGGGTGCTGGTGGGCGGAGCCGTGGTGGGCGACCTTGAGGACGTCAACCGGTGGGAGCGCCGGATGGGCCCGCAAGAGCCCTCTCTGGGCCGGTGGTTCGAGGTCGCCGAGGAGCAGCAGGGTGGGGCCGCCATCGATCCGTACGAACAGCGTGACGCTGGCGTCGTTGGGCCCCTCCGGGACGGGACCGGAGACGGGACCGGAGACGGGACCGGGCCCAAGGGCTGTCCGAGGCCACAGGACCTTCCAGGCGAGCGGTCCGACCCGACGCCGCTCCTCCGGTCCCGCGCGGATCACGGGTACCCCGGCCGCAGTCGTCGTTCTCCGTACGAACTCACTCTGGTCCCGCGGCTCGTCGAACGTCGTCGTCTGCACCGCGCCGGCGGCCCTGCCCCGCAACACGCCACGCAGCCCCCGGACATGGTCGGCGTGGAAGTGCGTCAGAATGATCAGCGGAATCCGGGTGACGCCCAGTTCGCGCAGACAGCGGTCGGCGAGCTCCGGGTCGGGGCCCGCGTCCACGACCACGGCCGTGCCGGCGCCTGCCGCGAGCACCGTGGCGTCGCCTTGCCCGACGTCGCACATCGCGAACGTCCAGCCCGGCGGCGGCCAGCCGGTGATCACCCTGGTGAGCGGGGCCGGGCGCAGGACGGCGAGCAGGAGCAGCAGCGCGCAGAGGGCGGCCGCCCAGGGGTGCCGCGGCAGCCGACGGGCGAGGAGCACGACCAGGGCGGTGACGGCGGCCAGCAGCAGCCCGCCGCGCCAGCCGCCCGGCCAGTCCGCCTCTGCCCCCGGCAGCGCCGCCCCGGTGCGGGCCACGGAGGCAATCCAACCGGCGGGCCATCCCGCGCAGCGCGCCAGCAGCTCGGCGACGGGCATGGCCACGGGGGCCACGGCGAGAACGGCGAAACCGAGAACCGTCGCCGGGGCGACCGCGAGCTCGGCGACCAGATTGCAGGGGATCGCCACCAGGCTGACCCTGGCCGCGAAGACCGCCACCACGGGAGCACACACGGCCTGCGCCGCGGCGGCCGCGGCCAGCGCCTCGGCGAGCCGGGGCGGCACCCGTCTCCGTTGCAGTGCCGCGCTCCAGCGGGGGCCGATGGTGAGCAGCGCGCCGGTGGCCAGCACGGAGAGCAGAAAGCCGTAACTCCGCGCGAGCCACGGGTCGTACAGGACAAGCAGCAGTACGGCCGTGGCCAGTGCCGGGATCAGCGACCGGCGGCGTCCGGTGCCGATGGCGAGCAAGGTGACGGCACCGCAGGCCGCGGCCCGCAGGACGCTCGGCTCTGGCCGGCACACAACCACGAACGCGAGTGTGAGCGCGCCACCGAAGAGGGCCGTCCCTCGCAGCGTGATGCCCAACCGCGGTGCGAGACCCCGTCGTTCGGCCAGCAGGGCCGTGCCCGGCGGCCCGATCAGCAGGATGAGCACGACGGTCAGATTGCTTCCGGATACAGCGAGCAGGTGTGTGAGGTCGGTCGCCTCGAAGGCGTCCTGCAGCTCGGGTGTGATCCGTGAGGTATCGCCGACGACCAGCCCCGGCAGCAGGGCCCTGGCGTCCGGGGCGAGCCCGTCCGTGGCCTCGCGCAGTCCGGACCGTAGTCCTCCGGCCGTGCGCTGGAGGGCGGTCGGCTGGCCGGTGATACGCGGTGGACCGTCCCCCTCCGGCCTCAGTACGGCGGCGAACCTGTCGTCGGCGCGCAAAGGCGGCGCGAGCCGTCCGGCCAGCCGCAGCCGGGTCGACGGCAACAACCGCAGCCATGGCGCGTTGGACGCGGACGATTCGCCCGAAGGCACGATCACCAGGACGGGCGTCCGGGTCTCGGTGACCGCGCCACCGCGTGCCGTCACACGGGTCACCTCGGCGTCCAGCATGACCGATCCGCCCGCCGTCCGATCGCCGCGAACCCGGGGCCGGGTCGCTCGCGGATCAGCGGTGACCTGCAACTCGACCGTGACGTATGCGTATTGGTCTGCCAGATCCGGCAGCGGCCCACGCCGCAGATCCGCGCTGGCCAGTCCGGCCGAGGCCGCGCCCGCTGCGGCGCACAGCAGCATCGCCGCGAGGGCGGTGGCGTTGAGCCGACGCCTGCGCCTGCCGATCTGTGCGCCATCGTCGGCCGGCGCCGGACCCCTGCCCGCCCCAGCCCGCACCGCCCGGGCCGCCCGGGCCGCCCGGGCCGCTCGGGCCGCTCGGGCCGCTCGCACCGCCCGGGCCGTCGCCGGAGCCAGTAACAGCCCCGCGGCGACGACGCAGGCCGTCACGCCCACCGCTGTCCACCACCCCCGCGCGCCGACCGCCACGGCCGCCGCGGCCCACGCCGCCAGCGCCGGGGGCACCAGCCGGAGGTCTGCCGGTCCCTCCTGCCGCGGGTCGGAAGCCCCCAGCCGGTGGCCCGAAGCGGCGTGCACCGCAGGGCGCGTCGTGGCCGTCGTCATGGCCGCACCAGAGGTTGGAGGTCCGCGAACCGGCGGTCGCCGATCCCGGTGACCTCGCGGAGTTCGTCGACCGACCGGAAACCCCCGTGCTGGGTGCGGTAGTCGACGATGTGCTGGGCCAGTACGGGACCGACGCCCGGCAAGGTGTCGAGCTGCTCCACGGTCGCCGAGTTGAGGCTCACCGGCCCAGCGGACTGCCCACCCCCGCCCACGCCCGGTCCGCCCGAGCCCGCTCCTGTCATCGTCGATCCCGGCGGCATGAGCACGCCCACCACCACCTGCTCGCCGTCCATGAGCACCCGCGCCCGGTTGAGCCCCGTCAGGTCCGTACCGGCCCGGACGCCTCCGGCCGCCCGCAGCGCGTCGGCAACCCGGGATCCGGCCGGCAGCCGGTGCACCCCCGGCCGCCGTACCTTGCCGCTCACATCGACGACGATCCGCCCTCCGGGCCCCGTGTCGGACGGCGGCTGCCCCGGCGACGGGTGCGGCTCCGGCTCCCGCGTGGCCGCGCCCTGCTGGATCAGCTCCGGGGCGCGCACGGCCTGTGGCCGCCCCGCCCAGAAGTGCTGCGCCGCGAAGACCGCTGCCACGACGAGTACGACGGCCAGGGCGGCGAGAGCTCTGGGCTCGAGCCCGCATCTGAGCTGCACCCACAGCGGCAACCGCTCCCGCACCGCAAGCCCCACGCGCTGCCGAGTCCCCGTAGCCGTACTCGTATCGAGGTCCGCGGCAGCGCGGCCATCTCTCCCCCCTTCGGCGCGGGAGCGTCCCACGGCCGCGTCGAGACTCCCGCCCGTACTGCGTGGCGGGCCCTCGAACAGGGCGTCCGCCCGGCGGCGCAGGTCGGCCGGACTCGGCCCGGCCGCCACCCGCCTGCCACGGAGGCGAACTGGACGCCGCGCGCCCCGGCCGGGGCCGGACCCCGAGCCCGAACCGGGGCCGGCCCCTGAACGGGGACGGCCCAGGCCTGAGCCGCGGCCGTCACGGGCGCGGCTGTCCGAGGCCGGGGCGCGGCCCGGGCCACTGGTTGCGGAACGTGATCGGAGAGCCATGCCACAAGACGCTAGGCACATCCGTCAGAACCCGCTGAGCAGGCCCAATTCCCGTGGACAACCGCCCCGTTGTGGAAAACTCGGTCACTCACCAGGGTGACAGCGGCCGCCTCAGCGCGCCGACGCCAGCACCTCAGCGGGGCGAGACCACAGCCCCCAACAGCCCCGGCCCCGTATGCGCCCCGATCACCGCGCCCACCTCGCTGACATGCAGATCCGCCAGCCCGGGAACCCGTTCCCGCAGCCGCTCCGCCAACGCCGCGGCCCGCTCCGGCGCGGCCAGATGGTGCACCGCGATGTCCACGCTGCTCGCGCCCGCCCGGTCGACGACGATCTCCTCCAGCCGGGCAATCGCCTTCGATGCCGTACGCACCTTCTCCAGCAGCTCGATCCGGCCGCCGTCCAACTGCAACAGAGGCTTCACCGCGAGCGCCGAGCCCAGCAGCGCCTGCGCGGCCCCTATCCGGCCGCCGCGGCGCAGGTAGTCCAACGTGTCGACGTAGAAGTACGCGGAGGTGCCCGCGGCCCGCTTCTCCGCGGCGGCTACCGCCTCGTCGAGCGTGCCGCCGCCCTCAGCCGTCTCCGCGGCCGCGAGCGCGCAGAATCCCAGGGCCATGGCGACCATCCCGGTGTCCACCACCCGCACGGGCACCGGCGCGTCCTTGGCGGCCAGCACCGCGGCGTCGTACGTCCCCGAGAACTCGCTCGACAGATGAAGTGAGACGATGCCGGTCGCACCGGCCTCCGCTCTCGCGCGGTACGTCTGTGCGAACACCTCGGGGCTCGGCCTGGACGTGGTCACCGGGCGCCGCTTCTGCAATGCCAGCGCCAGTGAGCGGGCCGAAATCTCGGTGCCCTCTTCGAGCGCTTGATCGCCAAGTACGACGGTCAGCGGCACCGCAATGATGCCGTGGCGCTCCATCGTCGGTGGCGGCAGGTAGGCCGTTGAATCAGTGACGATCGCGACATGGCGGGACATGAGCGGGAGGTTACCCGCAGGAGCCGCCGCACGGCAGCCCGGCCCCTCGCCAATGATCGCGTCGCCCCGGCCGGCGGATCACCGGCGGACCGCCGGGGGATCTCAGAGGGACCGCTGACGGATCACCAAGGCTTCACCCATGGACTGCCGGTGGGTCACCGATCGAACCGCCGGTGGGTCAATTCGTAGTCTCGGGACGGGCGGTCTTCTGCCAGGGATACGCAGTCTGCTGCCGAGGATCGCGCGCCGTGATGGCCTGCGGCTGCGGCTCAGCGCCGGGCCCAGCGCCGGCCCCAGTCACAGGACCAGCCCCGGCCTCAGGCCCACCCTCGGCCCCCGCACCCGCCTCCGGCCACGTCTGCTCGCGCACCGCTCCGTCACCGGCGCCGGCCTCCGGCCACGACGCCGGCGCAGCTTGAGCCGCCTGAGACCCCGCAGCCCCGTCCGGCGCCTCCGCCTCCGACCAGTGCCTCAACGCCCCCGCCTCGACGTCGATCTGCGCGCTCAGCGCATCCAGATCATCTTCCGCGAACTTCCGCGCCCGGTCCCGCGCCGCCCACCGCAGCGACTCGGCCGAGTGCGTGATCCGCTCCGTACGCTCGCGCAACCCGGGCAGCAGCGAGGCCACCGTCGCCCGGTCGGGCTCGCGCTCCAGCCGCTTCAGTTCGTCGTCGAGCTCGTGGCCGTGCACGCTCAGCCGCTGGAACAGTCCGAGCGACTCAGACAGCGAAGCGTCCTCCGCGACGCCCGCGTGCAGCGCGTCCTGCGTCGCCCTCATCGACGTACGCAGCGACAGCCGCAGCTGCGCCAGCTCGCCGACCACACCGCCCTGCCCATAGCTCTTCGCCCGCAGCGTCGTCTCCTCGACGGTGCGGCGCGCCTGCGTGACCGTACGCTCCACTCCGCGCTTGGCCGCGCCGATGACCTTCACGCTGACATACACCCCCAACACCACGAAGGCGACGAAAAGCAGCGTCAGTATCAGAATCGCGGCTTCCATGAGCGCACCTCCGGCGTCGGCTGCTGTCCCTCCACGGTAAACGGAACGGGCAGGCCGAGGGTTCCATCTCAGCCCCCAACCTGCCCGTAGGGGAAACCCCTGCCCGCCCGTGGGCGCTACGCGGTGACGATGTTCACCAGCTTCGGCGCCCGCACGATCACCTTGCGGATGCCCGCGCCGCCCAGCGCCGCGACCACCGCCGCGTCACCCAGCGCCAGCGCCTCCAGCTCCTCGTCCGAGATCGACGGGGAGACCTCCAGCCGCGCCTTGACCTTGCCCTTGATCTGCACGACGCACGTCACGGACTCGTCCACGACATACGCCGGGTCGGCGACCGGGAAGTCCTGGTGCACGACCGAGTCGGTGTGGCCCAGCTTGTGCCACAGCTCCTCGGCGATGTGCGGGGCCAGCGGGGCGATCAGCAGCACCAGCCGCTCCGCCACACTGCGCGACAGCGGGCCGCCCGCCTTCGTCAGATAGTTGTTCAGCTCGGTGATCTTGGCGATGGCGGTGTTGAAGCGCAGGTCCGCCAGGTCCTGCCCGGCGCCGTCGATCGCCTTGTGCAGCGCACGCAGCGTCGCCTCGTCGGGCTCGGTGTCGACGACGGTTACCTCACCGGTCGCCTCGTCGACGATATTGCGCCACAGCCGCTGCAGCAGACGGTACTGGCCTACGACAGCCCTGGTGTCCCACGGCCGCGACACATCCAGGGGCCCCATGGCCATCTCGTACAGCCGCAGCGTGTCCGCGCCGTACTCGGCGCAGATCTCGTCCGGAGTGACGGCGTTCTTCAGGGACTTGCCCATCTTGCCCAGCTCGCGCTTGACGGGCTCGCCCTCGAAGTAGAACTTTCCGTCCCGCTCCTCGACGTCGGCGGCCGGTACCGGGAAGCCGCGGCTGTCCCGGTAGACGTACGCCTGGATCATGCCCTGGTTGTACAGCTTGTGGAACGGCTCGACCGAGGAGACGTGTCCCAGGTCGAACAGCACCTTGGACCAGAACCGCGCGTACAGCAGGTGCAGTACGGCGTGCTCCGCGCCGCCGACGTACAGATCGACGCCGCCGTGCGGCTGCCCCTCGCGCGGGCCCATCCAGTACTGCTCGATCTCCGGGTCGACCAGCTTCTCGCTGTTGTGTGGGTCCAGGTAGCGCAGCTCGTACCAGCACGAACCCGCCCAGTTGGGCATGGTGTTGGTCTCCCGGCGGTAGCGCTTGACGCCGTCGCCCAGGTCCAGCTCGACATTGACCCAGTCCTCGTTGCGCGACAGAGGCGTCTCGGGCCGGGTGTCCGCGTCGTCCGGGTCGAACGTACGTGGCGAGTAGTCGTCGACTTCCGGCAGCTCCAGCGGCAGCATCGACTCGGGCAGCGCGTGCGCGATGCCGTCCTCGTCGTAGACGATCGGGAAGGGCTCGCCCCAGTAGCGCTGCCGGCTGAACAGCCAGTCGCGCAGCCGGAAGTTGACCGTCCGCTCGCCGATTCCGCGGGCGGACAGCCACTCGGTGATCTTCGACTTGGCCTCGGCGACGTCCAGGCCGTCCAGCGAGATCTCGTCGTTCGACGAGTTGATCGCCGGGCCCTGTCCGGTGAATGCCTCGCCCTCCCAGCCGTCCGGCGGCTGGACGGTACGGATGATGGGCAGGTCGAAGGCCTCGGCGAACTCCCAGTCGCGCTCGTCCTGGCCGGGTACGGCCATGATGGCGCCGGTGCCGTAGCCCATCAGTACGTAGTCGGCGACGAACACCGGGATCCGTTCGCCGGTGACCGGGTTCAGGGCGTAGGCGCCGGTGAACACACCGGTCTTGTCCTTGTGTTCGGTCTGCCGCTCGACATCGCTCTTCGTCTGGGCCTGCTTGCGATACGCGGAGACTGCCTCGGCCGGAGTGGCGGCGCCGCCGGTCCAGGCATCCTTGGTGCCCTGCGGCCACTCGGCCGGGACGATGGAGTCGATCAGGCCGTGTTCGGGCGCCAGCACCATGTAGGTGGCGCCGAACAGCGTGTCCGGGCGGGTGGTGAAGACCGTGATCTGCGCGTCGTCGTGGCCGTCGACCGAGAAGTGGACGCGTGCGCCCTCGCTGCGGCCGATCCAGTTGCGCTGCTGCAGCTTGATCGCCTCGGGCCAGTCCAGCGCGTCCAGGTCGTCCAGCAGCCGGTCGGCGTAGGCGGTGATGCGCATGTTCCACTGGCGCAGCTTGGCCTTGAAGACGGGGAAGTTGCCGCGCTCGGAGCGTCCGTCAGCGGTGACTTCCTCATTCGCCAGTACGGTGCCCAGGCCCGGGCACCAGTTGACGGGCGCGTCGGAGGCGTACGCCAGCCGGTAGTCGCCCAGCGCATCGGCGCGCTCCGAGGCGCTCAGCTCGCTCCACGCGCGCGTGGAGCCCGGCACCGCACGCTCGCCGCTCTCGAACTGCGCCACCAGCTCGTCGATCGGACGGGCCTTCTTCGCGTCCTCGTCGTACCAGGAATTGAAGATCTGCAGGAAGATCCACTGGGTCCACTTGTAGTAGTCCGGGTCGATCGTCGCGAAGGACCGGCGCTTGTCGTGGCCCAGGCCCAGCCGGCGCAGCTGGGACTTCATGTTGTTCATGGCCGCCTCGGTGGTGACCCGAGGGTGCTCGCCGGTCTGTACGGCGTGCTGCTCGGCGGGCAGGCCGAAGGCGTCGAAGCCCAGCGTGTGCAGGACGTTGTGTCCGGTCATGCGCTGGTGGCGGGCGAAGACGTCGGTGGCGATATAGCCCAGGGGGTGCCCGACGTGCAGACCCGAACCCGAGGGGTACGGGAACATGTCCATGACGAACTTCTTGGGCTTGCCGACCTGTGCGGGATCCCCGGCCAGATCACCTCCCCCACTCTCGGCTTCGCTCGAGCGGGGGGACCCCCATGGGTTCGGCGCCTCGTACGTGCCCTCGGCGTCCCAGAAGTCCTGCCAGCGTGCCTCGATGTCCGCGGCCATGGCGGCCGTGTAGCGGTGCGCTGCAGTTACCTCAGCAGCAGCGGGATTGGTCTCGCTCATGATCCTTGAAGCTCCATCGATTCGTCTCTGCCAGCGGATTCAAAACGAAAAAACCCCTCGCACAGGAGGGGACGCCGCGCCGATTCCAACCGGATCTTTCATCCGTCGGGACTGATCAGCGCGGCTCGCTAAGCAGAAGGCGTACGGCACGCATGGCGTCAGGGTACCGCAGTGAGCGAACCGGGGCGCATGAGGCCAATCTCGAAGGGCCCTCGACGGGCTCTGGAGAGGTCCCGGCAGCCGCCCCCAGCGACCTCGGGCCGCCGCCCGCGGCCGCCCCGAAACGCGCGCGCAATTCCTCGGCACGCCCCCCGAGTGCCCTCCGCGCGCCCCCGAACCGCGCTTGCACATGCCTCCAGCCGCCTGGGTTACTCCGCGTATCGCCCCTATCCAGGGCAACCCCAGAGTCAGTTGACTGTGGTTCCGCTCTCTAAACGTCCAAACCTCGTACTGCCTGGTATGGGTCGACCTAGCATGCGTCAACGGGACCGCAATGCCCGCACCATTCGGAGTCGCCCCATGAACCCTCATCGCAAGAGCCGTTCGTCGCCAGCGCCGAGTACCGGGCTGAGCCGCCCGGTGCAAGGCGGCTTGTCCGTCGCGGCGTTCGTACTCCTCCCCCTGCTCGCCATCGGCGGGAGCGACAGCTTTCGCGCCGCGCTCGACTTCCCCACCGGGGTGCTGTCCCTGGTGTCCCTCACCGCCTCCGTGGCGTGGGGCCTGATCGCCACCGACCGGCTGCTCCTCTCCACGCGCCACCGCCTCCTTGCCCAGGGCATCCACCGGGCCACCGCGGTCGCATCGCTCGGCTTCCTGCTGCTGCACGCCACCGTGAAGGTGTCGCTGGGCCATGTGAATGCGATCGGCGCCCTGGTCCCGTTCGGACTCGGCATCACCGGCACGTCCGGCCTGATCGGCTTCGGCTCGCTGGCGGGCTTCCTCATGGTGATCGCCGCCACGACCGGCGCGCTGCGCAGCGCCCTGGCCGGCAACGTCCGGATAGCGGGCCGCTGGCGGCCGCTGCACATGCTGGCCTACCCGGCCTGGTGCTCCGCACTGGTACACGGCCTGTACACCGGCCGGCCCGCCGCGACCTGGGTCCTGACGATGTACTGCCTGGCACTCACAGCCGTCGCCGTCGCCGTGTCGGTGCGGCTGATGCCGCGGCCGGTGCAGCGGCGAATCGCCGCCAAGATCATGTCGCTGACCGGCTCGGGCGCCGACCGGTCCTCGGCGGACGAGCAGCTACGGCGCGATCCGACCACGTCCCCGCTCCCCGGCACGGCCGGAGTGAGAGGACCGGCCGGCCTCAACGGCATGAACGGCATTCCCTCCCAGCGCCCGTACGAGCAGATCCAGCGCCAGCCTCCCCTCGGCCGACGCTCACAGCCCCAGCGGCTCGCGGCCCCCTCGCCACAGCTCTACGAGGTGCCGCCGCCCCCGGCCGCCGAACCGACCGTCGGCGGCGGCATCGGCCCCGGCACCGGGATCTCCGCCGCGTACCGCGCGGTCTCCCTCGCCGGCGACCAGGCGGCCCCGCTGGCCGAGCGCATACCGATGACCGAGGAGATACCCGTCGTCTCGGAGTCGGGTCCCCGGCCGGGTCTGTGGCCGACCCCGTCACCGCCGCCGCCCGCGCAGGCCTTCCGGCCCGAGCCTCCCGAGACGCCCGCTCCTCCCTCGTACGACCCTCCTCCGGCCTACGAGCCCCCGCCCGCGTACGAGCCCGCTCCCGCCTCCTACGACTCCGCACCGCCGTACGAAGCACCTTCCCCGTACGCCACCGGTAACACCGACACGTACGACGACACGGCGCCCATGCCCGGCCCCCTCTTTCCGCCCCCGGCCGGAGAGCCCTGGCATGCCCCCGCAGGAGACCGACCGTGAACACCCCCCTCCCTGATGTCCCCGAGGTTCGTGTTGTCGGCCTTCCCCAGCTGACGCAGGGGTTCGACCTTGTCGAGCGCCTGGACCTCCCCATGCATCTCAAGGTGCACGGCCCTCTCGAGCCCGTGACCGGCGAGCTGCTCGCCCAGCTCGCCGACGACATATCCCTGCGCGGCCGCGGCGGCGCAGGCTTCCCCTTCGGTCAGAAGCTGCGCGCCGTAGCCAAGTCCGCGATACGACGCGGGGTGCGGCCCGTCGTCGTGATCAACGGCAGTGAGGGCGAGCCCGCCTGCCGCAAGGACACCGTGCTGCTCAACCGCGCCCCCCATCTGATCCTGGACGGCGCCCTGCTCGCCGCGGAGGCGCTCGGCGCGCGGACCCTGGTGGTCGCGGTCACCCGCAACTCCACGGAGATCTCCATGCGCGCCGCGCTGGCCGAGCGCGGCCTGTCGGACCGGCGCGGGCAGCAGCTGCGCGCACGGGTGGTCCGTACGCCGGAGCGCATGGTCTCCGGCGAGGCCTCCGCGGTCATCCGCGCTGTGAACGGCGGCCCCGCGCTGCCGCCCGGCCGCCGCGAGCGCGCTTCCGACACCGGCGTCGGCGGCGCCCCGACGCTGCTGTCCAACGCCGAGACGTACGCCCAGCTCGCCATCGGCGCCCGTATCGGCGCACGCCGCTACAGCAACACCGGCCTGCACACCGAGCCGGGCACGGTCATGCTGACGATCTCCGGGGCGGTCGCGCGCCCCATGGTCGTCGAGGTCCCCACGGGCGTCCCGCTGCGGTACGTACTGCAGCTGGCGGGCGCCCCACCGCTCCCCCAGGGCGTGCTCACCGGCGGCTACCACGGCAACTGGATCGACTCGGTCGCCGTCCACGAGGCCAACGTCTCGCGCGAATCGCTGGCCGCCGTGGGCGGCTCCCTGGGCGCGGGCGCGATCCTCCCGATCGGCCCCGAGACCTGCCCGCTGGGCGAGGCGCTGCGGGTGGCCAACTGGCTCGCCGCCGAGACAGCCGGCCAGTGCGGCCCCTGCAAACTGGGCCTGCCCGCCGCGGCCGGCGGCCTCTCCGACGTCATGAACGGCGGCGGCCCGGCCGCCCTGGAGGCGCTGCGCGAGGTGACCCAGGCCGTGAAGGGCCGTGGCGCGTGCAAGCACCCCGACGGCTCGGCGCGCTTCTTCGCCTCGACCCTGTCCGCGTTCACGGACGACCTCGCCGCCCATGTGCTCGACGGCGGCTGCGGGCGCGAGACGACCGGCGTTCTGCCGCTTCCCGGACCCGGCTACCAGGATGCGGAGGAGTCGATTCCGAGCGGCGAGAAGCTGGCCGTGGACTGGACGCTCTGCCAGGGCCACGGGCTCTGCGCGGACATCGTCCCTGAGCTCATCCGGCTCGGTCCCGACGGCTATCCCGCGCTGGCGGACGCCTCCGTTCCGATGCATCTGCGGGGGCGCGCACAGCGGGCCGTACGCCGGTGTCCCGCGCTGGCGCTCCGTATCGAGCAGGGACCCGCCCCGTCGCCGACCACCCGCCCCGCCCTGCCGACGAGCAACCGTAAGGCGCTTGGCAGCGGCCGCAGTTGACGGCCCCCTGGGGACACACGAACCCCAGGGAGGACACACAAGGAAGCGGGCCATCCGATCCTGCAGGTCACCGACGACGGCCGCGGCGGCGCG
>NZ_JBSFMS010000121.1:0-21620 GCF_053599675.1 Streptomyces sp. NPDC000880
GATCCGCGACGACATCCACGAAGCCTTCCTCAGCCTGGCCTGCGGCATCATCTGCTGGCGCCGACTGGTCAACCTCTCACTTTGTTAGGAGTTCTTAGTGCGCACCATCTTGCGGAACATGCGGACCATGTCCTTGTCGGCTCCGGTCACGTCCAGGACGACGCGCTGCTCTCGGCCGTCTCCGGTGGTGCGCACTGCGGTTGCGACGCCGCGGAGCATGCCGTCCAGCTTGGACAGCGGCAGGACAGCTTCCTGCTCACTGCCCTCGCCGATCACGGCGAGCGTCGGCCCGGTGGTGATGCCGCCGTCTGCCAGGTACGGGATGTTCGGTGTATTCAGGGTCAGGCTGGGGATGTCGACGCCCAGGATCGAGCCGCCGCCGAGCGTGAAGCTCAGGTTGTTCCACTTCCAGATCAGGAAGTTGATCGAGTCGATGAACGCGTTCTTGATCCCGTCCCACATGCCGCTCGCCGCGCGGGAGATCCGGCCGGGCAGGCCTGCCACCCAGTCGACGATGTCACCGAACCAGCCGGCCACCTGGCCCGGTACCGCGGCCAGTTCGTTGATGTAGGCCATGACGTAGTCGACGCCCTCGCCGACCTTGGTTTCGATCCAGTCCCAGGCCCCGCCGATCTTCTCGCTGATCCAGTCCCAGACGCCGGAGACCTTCGCGGTGATCCAGTCCCAGGCCCCGGACAGCTTGCCCACGATCCAGTCCCAGGCACGCCCAGTGGCCGCTGCGATCTCGTCCCAGTAGACGACGATCAGCACGATGATCGCGATCAGGGCGATGATCCCGGCGATGATCCACGTACCGGGGAACGCCCAGAGCGCGGTGTTCCAGGCCCATTGGGCGATGACCGCGATACCGATCGCCAGTGCCAGGCCCAGGAGGATCGGCACCAGGATCTTGATGAGTCCAGGGTGCTCGGCCATGAACTCGCCAAGCAGCGTCAGCGCCGGCATCAGCATCTCGCCGAGCGTCGTCGACAGGGACCGCCAAATGGCGTCGAGGGACTGCGAACCCTCCGAGCTGTCAGTGAGTCCCTTCGCCGCCCCGGCCGCGTCGTCCAGGCCAGTCGCCGCGTCAGCGCCGGTGGCCTTCAGGTTCAGCAGGCTGTTGCCCATGTCCTCACCAGGGCCGCCGAACAGGGCCGCTTGGAGCGCAGTGCGTTCGGTCTGGTCCTCCACACCGCGCAGGGCGGTGGTGACCTGGTCGAAAGCCTCCGTGCCCTGGCCGGTGTTCATGAGCTTCTGGATTTCCTTGACGTCCAGGCCGAGATCCGCGAGGGGCTGCTTGACCTTCTCGGTGTCCGCCATGAGGAGCGTGAACTCCTTGAGGGCGTCACCCATCTTGTCGAGCTCGAACGTGGGGTTCTTCGCAGCCTCAGTCAGCAGGCCCATCATCTCCGGGCCGGTGAACCCCATCTGATCGAAGAACTCGCCGTACTCCTTGGTCAGCGCAGGCAGTTCTTCCCGGAACGCCGGCGGCAGCTTCTGAGCTGTGGCCGTCAGCAGGTCCATCGCCTCGACGCCGTCTTTCGCCATGCCCGTCTTGATCAGCGTGCCCATGGCTGCAGTGCTCTCGCCCACGTCGAACTCGAACGTGTCGGCGAGCGCGAGCGCCCCCTTGGTCATCTGCTGCAGCTCGGCATCCGTGGCGTTACCCATGCCGCCGATGTTGGTGCTGACCGCGCCGATCGCCTCGTTGACAGAGTCGATCGACTCACCGAAGCCGAGGGAGAACACGTCACCGGCGAGCTTTCCGGCGCGTGCGGATTCGTCCCTCGTCAGACCGAGCTGGCGGGTCAGCTTCCCGTTGGCGGTCGACGCGTCCATGGCGCTCGCCAGGCCGACCGCGAACAGGCCGCCCACCGCGGCGCCGGCGGCCGCCGCCTGGATACCGCCGAGGCTGTTCTCTACGTCGTCAGCTGCGCCTTGCGCGCCGGTGGTCAGCTCCTCCGTGTCGATCCCTACGCCCACCAGCAGTTCCGCCAGGGTCTGCGCCATCGTCACCGCCTCCTTCCTGCGTGAGGTCGGCGCCGCCGAGGCGCCTGTTCATCGTCTTGACGGCGGCGAGCATGTCTTCCCAGTTCATGGACTGCTTGGCACCCTGGTCCCACTGGGGCAGGAAGTCCTTGGGCTCGGCTTTGCGGCCCTTGCCGCGGGCGGTGTTGGAGACGGTCGCGGCGAGGATGGCCATGTGAAGGTCCGCGCGCTCCGGACCGAGCGGGCCGGAGATCCGCTCGTAGGCCATCCACTCGGTGAGCTCCCGCGAGCTGCAGCGGGCCAGCAACTCCCGCACGGTGCAGCCCAGCTCGAGCGCTAGTCGGTGGTAGAAGCGCCGCTCTGGGCGGCGTCGGAGTTTCCCTCTGCGTCCTCCACGTCTTCCTTGCGGAGGCCGGACAGGCGCTGGGCCACCTTCATCAGGCGTTCCATGACGGCGCCGTTCTTCTTGCCCAGGTCCTTGACCTCCTTGTCCGTGTACAGGCGCTCGAAGTTCTCGTCGACCAGGGACTTGGCCAGGAGCTTCGCCATCTGGTCGGTGAGGTTCAGCCGCTGCACGGAGCCGTTCGAGCCGGTCACGATCAGGGACGACTGGTAGGCGTTGCGCTCGGAGCCGGACAGGCCGCAGATGCGCACCTCGCCGCCCCACTCGGGGACGTCGACGTCTTCCCACTGGCGGTCATCGGCCGCGTTGATCTGGTCTTTGGTGAGCAGAGCCATGATGATCCGTTCCTAGGAGATGGTCGGCTTGCCGGAGATCTTGAAGGTGAGGGAGGCTGAGAGCTTGTCGTCGTAGGGCGCGGACGGCTCGAAGCCGGTCAGGATCGCCTTGATGGCCCAGGTCGTCGCGGGTGTGTCCGGGAAGACGATCTGGTAGTTCCGCGGCGCGGTGTCGTCGAAGTCGTCCACCAGCACGTCGTGCACGGCCGGCTGGTAGTTGATATCGACGCTGACCTCGCCCGCATCCTTGAGCCCGCCGAGGAACTCCATGTAGGCGTTCGGGCTGCCGTGCGAGGTGACGTCGATGGTGTTCCGGGACAGGCCCGGACCCGACAGGTTGGTGATGTCGGCGAGCGCGGTGAACACCTCGGGTCCCGCGCCGTCGCCGCGCTTGAGCTGTACTCCGAAGCCGTCCATTCCGGCCATGGCTGTCTCCTGTTCTGCGCATGAGAAAGCCCCGGGCCGCACGGCTCGGGGCGGGGTGTTCGGGGCGGGGTCAGTCGGACTGTTCGGTGACGACTCGGTACCGCAGGACGACGTGCCGAATGTCGCCCGGGGGCTCCGGGTCGGTCAGCGTCTGCGAGAACTCGAAGCGGGTGGCGATCCAGTCCAGGCCGGTGATGGTCAACGGCTGGTGATCCAGCAGTGCCGTGATTTTCGCCGCGATGGCCAGGCCCTTGCTGTGGCCGCGGTACTTCGACCACACGTGCAGCGTCACCACGGTCTGCCGGCCGAAGCCGCCGTGCCGATTGTCGGGCGTCTCGACCGCCTCGCCGATCACCACGAACGGATAGGTGACGTCATCCTCGGGGACGTAGTCGAACACGCCCGTGATCGTGCCCATCAGCGGGGAGTTGCCTGTCAGCCGGTTGTAGATGGCCTGCTGTACCGGCAGCATCGGGGCCGGGGCGGTGGTCACGACAGGTCCCTCTGTATCTCGGTCCGGACCCGGTCGGGGAACTTGCCGCGCTCGGTCTCGGTCGCCGGCCCCAGCGCTGGCTTGGCGGGGATGCGGCGGGTTCCGTGCTCGTGCAGGGACGCGTACCAGTCGCTGCGGTCCCGCCAGCCCACCTCGGCGCGCAGCCCGTCGTCTTCCGGGTAGAAGGCGACTTTGTCCCGCAGGTTCCCGGTGTCCACCCGCACGCTGCGGCGGGTGTCCTCCCGTATGGCTACCGCCGAGTCCCTCACCGCGCGCTTCGCGGCGGCCAGGATCGTGGGCGCGAGTTCCTCCAGGCGGTCCCGCAGTTGGTCGATTCCCTCGATCGTCACGCGGTTGCCACGTCGGGCCATGTCAGCCTCCTGCTTCCTGGATCAGCTCGCAGAGGGCTTTCGAGTACACGGGGCGGGACGGCTGCACGACGGACAGCGTCCGGAACACCTGGGCCTGGCCCAGCCCGTCCGTGCCGCGCAGCTCGTCGCCTCGCAGGACGTCCGCGGTGGGCAGCAGGAACACGTCGTGCGAGTGCTTCGAGCCCGCCTGTGCGGCCGTCAGCCGCTCGGTGGGGGACGGCTGGTCGACCTTGGCCCGGACGGTGCCCTGCAGGACCAATGTCGTCTCCTCCCCGCCGGCCCCGTCGCCCACGGTCGTCGGCCGCCACACCTCGAGCTGCCGGTTCAGGTGCCGGCCGATGCCGCTCACCGCGACCTCAACAGGTCCACGCCGCCGCCGAAGCGAGCCGCCAGGCGCTCGCGCAGATACTGCGGCAGGTCCATCTCGGTGATGCGGCCGTCGTTGCCGTAGGTGGCGGCCCAGTCCCCGAGCCGCTCGGACGTGAGGACCTTGTCTGCGGCCAGGCCCGTGCCGCCTTCCTCCGAGCGGTACGACACGAGGGCGGCCGCGGTCATCCGGCACACCAGGTCGACGATGTCCGAGGGCACCGCCGCCATGCCGTGTGTGTAGGTGACCTCCACCTCAGACGGCCCGCCGCACGCGGTCCAGCCGGCGGCCCGCCACAGTCGCTGTGAGCGCAGCCGCCAGTCCGTCACCGCCACGCCGTCCAGCTCGACCGTGGCTACGGCGGAGATCGGCAGACCAGGCAGCTTCAGCCGCTGGTCCGCCTCGCCCTCCACCGTGACCGTCGATGTCGTCTCCGAGATCGGCGTACCGGCCGCCTCACGCACGGCCGTTGATGCGACGTCCAGGTACACCGCGACGATGGCGGTCTCCGAGGCGTCCACGGTCAGGCCGCGGGCCTCGAGGTCGGCCACCGTTGCCAGGGGTTCCAGTGCCACGGTGGCCTCCCGTCAGCTGGCCATCTCGATGAGATCAGCCTTGGTGTAGTTGGACGCGTCCTCGATGGACATGTGCTTGGTGCGGGCCACGTGGGCGACCCACTCGGACTTCGGCGCGTTGACGCCGGGGCGGTCCGGGTCCACGGCAGGGGCCTCGGGCTCCCGCGGCGTCTCCGCACCGGCCTCGGCCTCCGGCTCGGGCGTGGCCTGCGGCTTGTCGTCCGGGTAAGACCACTCGCCGGTCTTGAGTCGCGCCCTAATGTCCGCCTCGGTGAAGGCCGGGCCGACGGTCACCATGAACAGTGCGCCGGCCGGGCCACGGAGACGGATCTCGTCACCGTTCTTCATCAGATGATCACGTCCGCCGCGGCGAGGCCGGTCGGGCGAACGACCTTGCCGCCGTACAGGTGCAGGCCCTTCACGATGTCCGCGAAGCCCTTCTCCTTACGGGTCGCCTCGGTCTTGTTGATCTGCTCGGCGAACGTCACCGCGCCGCCGTACCCGGCGATGATGAGCTTGCCCGCGCCCGCGCCCGGACCGTTCGGGGCGTTGTTGGACTTGCGCAGGGAGAACCCGGCGGCCGAGCCGATGACGCCGTTCGCACGGGTCATCGCCGCCGCGTCGTCACCGGCGGACACGAAGCGGGCGTCCTTCTGCAGGAGGCCGTGGAACTTCGGCGTGACAACCGCCCAGCGGCCATCGGACGGGACGTCGTCTTCGTCCAGGCGGGTGCCCAGGTCCACCAGCAGGTCGTAGGCCGCGGCCGCGGTGGACAGGGTGGCCTCCGCGATCAGGTTGCCCGCGTCCACGCCCGCGGCCATGAGGCCGGCGACGTGCGTGTCGGCGACGTCCCGCAGCTTGTAGGCCGCCTTGCGGGCCTGCTCGGTGAGGAGCGCGCCGCCGTTGCGGGCCTGCCGCTTCTCCACGTCGTCGACCTCGAACGCGAAGTACTTGGACTGGTTGATGAGCAGCGTCAGGTCGGCGTCGTCGACGTCCTCGATGGTGATGTCCGTGTGGGCCGTGTAGGTACCGATGGTCGGCTCGGCCAGGGACGTGATGTGGACGGTGTCGCCGTACTGGGCGATGTCGCCCTCGTAGTCACGGTTGACGACGCCGGGGGCGCCGTAGACGTGAGCCCTCTCCAGCGCAACCAGGAGTTCGGCGGTCCAGACTTCGGGGATGAAGGCGCTAACGGCCATGGTGGGTCTCTCCTCGCTTGCCGCCGGGTCTTAGCCAGCGGCTCCGAGCGCGTCGTCAAGGCGGCCATCGGCCTTGGCTTTGACGATCTGCGCAGGTGTCATGGTTTTGAGGTCCTGCCTGGACAGCTGCTTGGGCCGAGGCGCCTTGCGCGCTGCTCCGCCGTCGCCAGTGCCCTGGAACCTCTTCGCCGTTGCGGCAGCGAGGTAGGGCTTGGACTTGATGAGATCCTCGATCGCTTCGGTGACCTCGTCGCCGTCGATGTTGCCGTCGTCGTCGACCTCGAACTGGTCGAGGTCGATGAAGCGGTAGGCGTCGGCGGGGTCCGCGAGCTTGCCCGCGGCCGCAGCCTTCACCTCGGCCCGGATGATCCGGGCGTTGGCCTTCGCGAGAGCGTCAGTCTCCGCCTTGCGGCGGACCTGCTCTGCCTCGTCGACGCCGTCCTTGTCGGCCAGGCGCTGCTCGAGCTCCCTGGCCCGGTCGCGCTCCGCCCGCCACTTGCCCTTCATGGACGCGAGCGCCCGCTTGCCCTTGTCGCCCAGGTCCTCGGCACCGTCGGGGTCCGGCTCGTCGCCGTCCTGGTCTCCGTCGGCCGGGTCCGGCTCGTCCCCTTCGGGCTCGTCGCCCTCGTTGGCGTCTGGGTCCGGCTCGTCGCCGTCGGCGTAGAAGACGGGCGACCACGGGCTGGCCGGGTACGGGTGAGCCCACCCGGGCGCGTGCGCGCGGGCGTGGCGGGGCAGGGTGTTGCGGTCCATAGGGGACTCCCGTTGCGGGTGTGGGCCCGGGCGTTGCGCGCGGGCGTCAGACGATGTAGCTGTGCTGCCGCAGTAGCCGCACCGCGTGCTCGCGGTTGTCGGACAGGCGGAAGATCTCTTCAGGCATCAGGCGTGGCGTCTTCGAGACCCGGTACCGCTGGCCGGGCACCTTCTCGAAGTTCTTCAGGCGCTTCCCGGCGATGCCCCGGCGCGTGATGCCCTCGCTGGTGGTCTGCAGCTTGCGGCCGAACACCGTGGCTGAGCTCATGCCGCGGCGGGCGTTGACGACCTGCGCAATGTCCGCGCCAGCGTCGATCGCCTTCACGGCCGCCTCGCCGAACGCCTTCTTCTTCTCGGCATCCGACATCGACTTGAACACGGTCTCCACGCTGGTCGGCTTCGGCCGGTGCTCGCGGGTCACCGGCTCCATGCCGCAGGAGCAGCGAGGATGCCGGGCAAAGCCCGTGCTGACGCCGTACTCGCGTCCCGCCAGGACCAGGCAGCGCGAGCACGCCCCGCCCTCCACGACGCGCACGTAGGACGTCACAGCCGGACGGCTGATCATCCCTACCGAGTCGGCCGCGCGGCCCGTGTCGGCGATGGCCGTGCGGACCACCGCATCAAGCAGGGCCTGACCGTGCGCCATGGACTGAGCCACCGGCTTCCCTTGCGTGACCAGTCGCAGCGCGGCCCACATCGGGGCCATCAGAACCTGCGCCATCGGCCGGCCGCTTCCGTCCACGCCCACCAGTGCGGCGGGGTTGAGACTGTCCGCGTCCGGGCGGTCTGGATCCGAGACGCCCAGCAGTGCCAGCAGCCACGGCTCGGTTGTCTGCGCGGCCGCCAGCTGGCCGCCCGACACGATCGCCAGCACGCGCACCAGCAGCCGGAGCCACGACGTATGGATGTTGTCCCGGTCGATCTCACGCCAGGCCTGGTGCGTGGCGCGTGCGGTGGCGTCGGCCAGGCGGCGCCTCGCCTCCATGTGCGCGACCGCCTCGGGGGCCGGGCTCATGCCGCCGGCTCCTGGTCGTCCGTCGCGCCGTCATCGGGCTGGGCGTCTTCGGTGGGCATCGGGCCGGCGCCGCCGGTCATCTGCCGGGTCAGCTCGGTGACCGGGTCGGCCTCGAGCTCGGCCTGCCGCATGGCCACCACGTCGGCGACCTCAGTCGGGGTGAGCCCGTACCGCAGGGCCAGCCACTCGAAGGGGAAGCCCAGCTGCTTCAGCTTCAGCAGCGCGTCCGCCATCTGCGCGTGCGAGCGCGACTCAGCATCCGCCCACAGCACGCGGCCCGAGCGCAGCGCGTCGGCCTTGGCGTCCTCACCCTTGGCCAAGGCGATCAGGCGTGCGGCCTCACGCAGGCCCTGCCCGGCCCAGATGTGCTTCTCCTCGACCCGCTTCACCAGGCCGGTCTCAGCGGCCAGCAGAGCGCCCTCTCCGAGGTTGGCCATCTTGCCGATCAGGTAATGCTGGGGGGTCCTCGTCTGGGCGGCGAGGTGCCCGACGGCGACCTCGATCAGGCCCGTGTACATGGTGAGGTTGGCGGCCTGCCACTCGCCGATCCGGACGTCCTTGCCGTTGAACATCATCACGCGGTCCACGGCGAACTTCTCGATGTCCACGGGCTTGGTGCCGACGACCACGCCCTCGGCGTTGAGGACCGGAAGCACGGGCCGTTCGGCGCCCATGATGACGCGCTGCGGGAAGCTGGCGTAGTCCGAGGCGGTAAACAGCTGAGCCCACAGCAGGTTGATGGCGTCCTGCATGGCGACCACCCCGGTCACGTCGCTGATGGGGTCGCCGGCCAGGACGGGCTTGTTCGGCAGTTCCACCATCGGCACCACGCCCATGGGGTTGGGCTGCGGGTTCGGCTCATCGCCCATGTCCCGCGGCTTCCACCGCTTCAGCTCCTCGTCGACGTCGACCATCTGCGGCGACTTGTCCTCGCTCCTGGCCATGTGCGGGCGGCAGAACTTCCACACCTCGTTCGGCAGGTAGAGCGTGGCGAAGTCCTGGCCGCCGTCCTGCCAGCGCTTCAGCGCCGCCCTGCGCTCCCGCCGCGAGCCCGGCTCGTAGGCGACGATGCACTGGCTGGCGTCCTCGAAGGTGACCACCGGCATGTCCGGGTCATTCGGGTTACCCCACACCAGCACGAAGGATCGGCCGCTAGTGACCGCTCCGAGGAAACCGAGCTGGGAGTCGGCATCGAGGCCGTTGACCTGCCACACCTTCCACAGGTCCTTGTCGGCCGACATCTCACCGGCCGCCTGAAAACCGGTGACGGTCATCCGCTCCACCGGGGAGTCCGCCACCACCTGAACCCAGTTGTCGCTGAAGTCGCGGTACCGGTTGCCGTGGAACTTGGCGAACTCGTCCGAAGCGAACTTCAGCGGGTGATCGCCCCGGTAGTAGGCGTTGTGCCTTTCGATGTCGCTGCTCCGCCGCATCAGCTCGGCCTCGAGCAGTGACACCAGCTGGAGAGCCCGCTCCTCCGTGGCCATGAGCCCTCCGTTCAACTGCCGTAGTAGTAGGACTGCTGCCGCTCGGCCAGGCCTGCGGCGATGACGTCACCGAGCGCCTCGTGAGCGAGGATGCTCGGGATGGTGGCGTCGATCTTCTGAGTAGGGCTCGCCTTGCGGAGCACGTACCGGTCCATCGGGCGCGTGGCCGCGCGGGTGTTGCCGATGTGCGACTCGGTGATCGGGCAGCCGTCGTGTGTGAACCCGTCTGCGTCGCGCTTGAGCACGTCGGTCCGCAGCCGCTCACACGCCGAGTGCATCTGCACGATGCGGCGCGTATGCCAGCGGATGACGCGCTCCTCCCCGTACAGGTCCACCCACTCGTCGATCTCGGTGTCCCAGTACGGTGGATCCGCGTACAGCCGCACGACGTCGTACCGGTTCATCAGCTGATCCATCGCCGCTCGGACTTCAGCACGCGGGACCTGGCCGTCGTGATCGGCCGGGTTCCAGATCGTTGGCTCGTCGGCGTCCCCGAACAGTGGGGTGAACTGGTAGCCGTCCATCGTCTCGGCCCGGATCGCTGTCCAGTCGTCCATGTCGGAGCCGTCGAAGCCGAGGACGATCCGGGTCATCGGCCGCACGCGCTGCGGCTTGGCCTTCGCCGCCCACTTCGCCAGGTCCAGCCACGATGCGGAGCCGGCCACGCACCGGTTGCCGTAGAACCGCTCTGCCTGCGCCGGATCCTTCTCCATGATCTCGGCAGCCTCGGCCTCGATCGCGTCCAGGTCGACGTGTGTTGATCCCGCGTAGACGATGCTGTGAATCTTCCGGCGCTGGCGCTTGTCCCCGTAGGACAGGGACTTCGGCGCCTGCGGGTGGTAGCGGAAGATGTCGCGCGCCTTAGCCTCGGACGTCGTCTGCGCCACCGAGTTCTCCGACGGGTCCCACGCGTTCGAGGTCTCCATCGACCTGCCGCCCATGCCCGACAAGCCGCGGCGCTGGGTCTCCGCAACCCTGCGCAGCTTGTTGGCCGTGGTGTACAGGCCAGTCTCGTCCTGCATGGCGAAGTTGATCGGGTTGCCCAGCCGTGACAGGGCGGACGAGGTGACCACGTCGATACGGCCGTCGTCGCCGATACGCGTGAACTCCTCGCCGACCCGCATCACCTCGGACAACGGGCCCAACTTCACCATCGCCTGCAGCGGCCGGTACACGTTCGCGACCTGGTCCTCGGACGTGGCCGTCAGCTGGATCAGCGGCGTCGGCCACGGCACGCCCATCGGCTCGCCCGGCTGGTAGTCGTACCACCAGCCGCAGCCGCAGCCGTGGTCAGAGCACCGGTACCTCTCGCCGCCCTTGGCCCAGCCGTCGAACACGACCGGACCGCGGCCCTCGGCCAGCGTGATAGACGCCGACCACGGCCCCTTGCCCGTCTTCTGCGGAGCAACGATCTGGCTACGGCGGTAGTGGAACGCCGGCGCCAGCTGCCCGACACGCGCCGTCGGCTTCACGCGGTAGTGGTTGGCCATGCACCACAGCTGCCACGGGTACAGCACCAGGTCCTCGCCCTGGCGGAAGCCGTCCGGGATCGGGCAGTGGGCTTCGATCCAGTCCGGCACGATCCAGAGCGTGGGGAAGTCGACGACGAACTCGGGCCCTGCGTCAGGCCCCTTCGCCACTGGGCACGACCTTCAGCCGGTCACGGGCCGACGGACGCCGCACCGCAGGGCCCTCGGTGGTCGGCAGAGTCTCCAGCTCCGCGGCCGGCGCGATCCGCCACCGGTTCCGCAGCATGCCAGCCACGCTCAGCCCCAGGCTGTCGAGGTACGGCCGCACCATCTTCTTCACGTCCACACGCGCGTCCGGCTTCTCAGCCTCGGCGAGCGTCCGCGCGAACAGAGCGACCTCGAGCACCTGGCCCAGGTCCTCCCACATCTCCGCCTGCGGCTTCGCCCACAGGTCCGTCCAGATGTCCCACTCCCGATCGGTCGCCTCGGTCAGCGGCCACTCGGGCAGCTCACCGGTACGGCCATCGGCTGGCAGCGTCCGCCACCCAGCCTGGTCGGTCTTCCGGTTACGTCGCAGGGCGTTCGGGTCCGGCGCCGGACCCGACGCAGCATGTCCGCCACGCATCTCGATCACTCCTCAACGCTGCCTTGCGCAGCACCGATCGCCGTCACCTTGCGTCACGGCTGGTGGACCCTCTGACCTGACGGACCAGGCAGCGCCCTCCCCCGCGCTGTTCCGCCCCCAGCTCGGCGGGGCCACCCCCCTGGGTCGAGCCGAGCCGAGCTCACGGACCGTGACGTGATCACGTTCCCCAGGTCTCTTGGGCGGTCTTGCGGCTGTGGTGCCGCTTGCTCATGGCCTGCCAGTTGGCTGGGTCGTAGCCGCGGGGGCCGAGCGGTCCGAGTCCGTCGATGTGATCGACCTCGGTTGCCACGTCCCTCTGCAGCGGGAGTAGGGGCGAGCACTCGTCGCACTCGCAGTACGGGTGGTCGCGCAGGTACGCGGCGCTGGCGTCTCGCCATCGCCGGTCGTATCCGCGGGAGTGGGGGGTGGGTCGGTCTGCCCTGGCGTCGGCGAGGCAGGGGGGGCATCGTCCGCTGGCCGTGAGGTTCGGGCAGCCGGGCGTCGGGCAGACCTGCATGGCCTTGCGAGGCACAACAGCCTCGCTCTCAGGGGCAGGTGACCGCCAGGTGCGGCCAGCTGGTGGGCTGTTCGGTGCGGTCGCTGTGCCCGGCGTATGCGTGCTCGTCGCTGTACCAGCGGGCTCGGCATACGTAGGTGGACGCGTCCTCGGTGCGCATGACCTTGAGGTAGTACAGCTGCAGGTGCGGGCCGTTGAGGCTGGCGGCGTAGTCGCGGATGGCGGCACGGGCCTGGCCCTCGGTGGCGCCGGGCAGGATCAGGTCTGCGCTGCCTGATGTCTCTGCCCGGGTCTCGTTGGCCACGGTGTACGCCGGCGAGCTGGTCGTGCTGCAGGCGGTGGCGAGGAGCAGGGCGAGTAAGGCGGTGGTGCGGCGCATGGGTCCCCCAGGTGTTCGCGTGGGGGGTGTGCCAAGGATGTCAGGTTGCGAGCGCTGGGGTACGGCGAAGGCCCCGACCTGTGGGGATCGGCAGGGGCGACTGCGGCGACGAGGAGGCGGTAGGGGCGCCCGTTGCGGGGGTTGCCAGCCACGGGCGCTCACCTCCCTGCTACTTGGCGGGCACTGTCCATTCCCGCGGGGTGTCGAGTTCGACGGGGGCGTATACGACTGTGGCGGGTCGGCTGTTGCCGGGGACTGCGAAGACAACCTTGCCGCGCACGCACTTGCCCTCGGCGAGCTTCGTCTCGGCGGCGTACTCGGGCTTGGGGAAGTCGTCGTAGGTGGTGCTGGACGATTCGATGCGGGTGCCGTCCTCGTAGGACAGCGTCCACGGGTACGTGCTGGCGGTGAAGGTTCCCTTGCTGCTGCAGGTCTTGAGCTCGAGGGCGGCCCACTCATAGCCGTTGGTGCCAGCGTCTTCGTCTGCGGACACGATCGAGCGGATGCCCTGCTTGTAGCTGAGGACGGTCTCCGAGCCCTCGATGGCCACACCTTCAGGGGAGGTGCCCTCGAACTCCCAGGCGTCCCCGAAGTTGAAGACGGTGACCTCGGTGGGGCTGGGCGCCGCCTCGGGCTCGGTGGTGGCTGGAGCAGCGGCGGGCGTCGTGCTGTTCTCCGCTTCCGGGGCTGCGTCGCTGCCGCAGGCAGTGAGCGTGGCCAGCAGGAGCACGGCGGTGGCCGCGGTGGTTCTGGTGCGCATGGTCCCCCCAAGGACGTTGCGTGATGAGAGTGGTCATCATCGGGCACGTGGGGTGATCACGTCACAGGAACGGCGAAGGCCCCGACCGGAGGGATGGTCGGGGCCTTCATGAGTCCTGGTCAGCGGTATGCGGGCACGCTGGACATGCCCCGAGTGTTACACCCTGCGATCTAGCGGGTCAAGCCGACTTGACTGCACGGGGCTGCAGTTCGTGCAGGTCGACCAGGGCGCGGCCGTCGCGGTCGTGGCCGTGGTGGGTGAGTTTGCCGCGGTGGAGCCAGACGCGGATGGTGCCGGGCTTGATGCCGGTGGCGGCTGACGCGGCGTAGGGGTCGACGAGGAGCGGCTCGGTCATGGCTCCATGGTCGCCTTACGGACCGGCCCGCGGAACGCTGCCAGCACAACATCCCTGCTGGCGCGAAAGCGGTGCCCGCAGTCAGGGAACGTCAGGTCAATCTCCGGTACGTGCTTGTGGGACTGCACGATCTCAGTCGCTGCTGCTCCACACCCGGGGCAGGGCGGAAGAGTCCGAGCGGCGCCGAGGACATCCCCAAGTCCCTTCAGGACAGTTAGTTGGTGCTGCTCGATGCCCTGGTGGAGCTCGATGAGTTGGGCGGTTGTAAGGGGCCGGACTGCGTGGGCGTCGGTCATGGGCTCATCCTCTCGTTAATTAGTGGCTGTGCGGCGGGTACCACCAGCCGCAGACGGCGCAGTACACGTCTGCGGCGAGGGTGATCAGGGCATGGATATGGCGTCGCATGGGGTCTCCAGGGTGGTCTACAGCCCGGTCTACGGGCGGTCTGCAGCCCCTTCTCCGCCGTCTTGACCTGCGTCTACACCTTCGGAAGGGGTGTCTACGGGCTGGGAGAGGAGGTTGTTGATGTCGGTGGCTTTGATGCCGCTGCGGCCGGTCGTCTCGCCGATGCGCAGGCTCTTGTGGATGGGCACCTGGCAGTGGTTGAGGAGCGCGCGGAGGCGCGCGTCGTCGAGGTGCGTTGCGTCGAGCCTGGCTTGGAACTCGTCGTACAGGTCGCGGAGATGGATGCCTGGCCGGTCGCCGATGAGGTGCTGGATGCCGAGGAGGAACCGGCGTTGGAGCTCCTCGGCTGTGGGCGGTATGGGGCGGCCGGCTCGCCAGGCTGCGATGCCGTAGGCGGTGGCCGCGGCGGCGAGGAGGCGCGGTTCCTGGTTGACGGCGCGGACGGTGAAGAGCGCGCCGAGGCCGAGGCCCGCGACACGGCCAGGAGTGTTCCGGGTCTTGACCCAGTTGCGCAGCCTGGCAGCGAGTTGGTGGTGACCGCGGCCGATGCGGCGCGGGTGGATGCGGTGTGCGGCCCACCGGGGCCTCCCGTTCCCGAAGGCGGGGACGGGAGGCAGTTCGAGGGTGTCGGCCTCGGGGTCGGTGGCCATGGGCGTCAGACGTTGCCGGCGAAGGTGGCGAGCATCTGGGCGAAGCTGGCGAAGAGTTGGCCGATCATCGTGCCGAGTTGTGTGCCGGAGAGGGACAGGCCGAGGCCGAGGCAGACGATGCCGGGCCCGAGGTGGAGCTTCTTGGTCTTGTCGCCGTGCTTGAACATCCACCAGGCGATGCCGGACAGCACGATGATCAGCAGGACGGAGATGGGAACGGATCCGCCCGGTCCCGCGGGCGCTGCGGGTGCGGCCATGGTGTGCGCGTGGGCGGTGTTGATGGCGGCGAGCAGGCTGGTCTTCACGGTCGCGGGTCCTTAGTACGAGAGGTAGACGGTCAAGCTGATGAGGAGGAGTGCGGCCAGCGCAGCGCGGCCGATGAGTTGGTGGGCGGCTGAGTCGCGGGGCAGGATCCGCAGGAGGAGGGCGGCGGCGATGAGTCCGGGTAGGCCCCAGTAGCCGAGCGCGTGATACGTGAGCATCAGTGGCTCCGGTCGGGTGTGACGGGCGGGGTGCTGGCCGTGGCGACGGGTATGACGAAGCACGCGGCCAGGCCCCTGCAGAAGGTGTTGGAGTGCGGGCTACTGGCTGGGTGGTGTGGGTGTGCGACGGGCCGAGGGCGGCGTATGACGCGGTCCGCTGGTTCCGTGTGACGCCGGGGGCGGCGTATGACGCGCGGTATCACCCGCGTCATACCGGCCGACCTGATACGCGAGGATCCACGGCTGCTCACCCTCGGGAACGGCGCCCGCGGCCCACGCCTGCCGGTAGGCGGACGCGATGAGTGATACCGCGTGCTTGACCGCAGCGGAGGCGGTCATACCCGCAGCCATCATCACGGCCAGGTCCTCGTGCAGCTCCTGGTCCGTCTTCACGGACAGGCCCTTTCCAGGCAGCGGAGGCGTACTCACTGGCCCTCATTTCGCGCGAGGATCACACCGAGCTCGCGGGCCATGGCCCGCAGCGTCGCGGCGTGCTCGACCAGGGCCGCGGCGAGCTCGTCGAGTTCGGCTGGGGTGAGGGTCTGCCCGAACCCGCCGAAGGCGACGGACACGCCCATGTGCAGCCCGCCGAGCGACGGGACGTATGGGTAGCTGACGAGGGCTGCGGTGAGCATGTCGTGCCCGCGGAAGCCCATGACGACGTCCGGGGCGCTGTGGATGATGTCGTCCCGGTAGCCAGGGGGTCGGTCGTCGTGGCCGGCGCACCAGACGGGCTCCGGGATGGTGACCGGGCCGTGATCGGTGGTGGGCACCGTGACGGTACGCGGGGTGCTCACTCCTGGCTCCCGTCCTCGTCGGTCCGGGCATAGGTGCGCATGAGGGTGCCGCCGTCGGGGAGTTCGACGAACTGCGGGTGGTCGAGAAGCGGCTCGTCATCGGTGGGCGCAGCCTGCGGCCGCGGGCTCCCGGCGGCGCGGTAGCCGATGGGCGGGTGCTCGGCGAGGCGTTCGCGCAGGTAATCGGTGGTCCACTCGATGCCGAGCGGGTGGCCCTCCAGCGTGCCGCGCAGCGCGATCACGGCGTGCATGACGCGGTCGGCGAGCACCTCGCCGTGCTTCTCGCTGTCGCCGGCCGTGGCGGGGTGGGGGATGTCGAGGGCTTCGACGACGGCCGCGAGGAGATGGGCCACGGGCTCGGGCAGGTTGCTGCTCATCGGGCGGTCACCCCATTGGCGATCAGCCGCAGGAGGGCCGCGTACTCGCCGCGGCTCTGCCCCTCGCGGACGGGCGGGGCGGCGGCGAGGAGGTCCTGCTCGGCGGCGAACGCAGCCTCGGTGGGGCCGTGGAGTCGCTCGGCAAAGACGAGGGCCTGCGCGAGGCGGGTCGGCTCAAGCATCTCGGCGTACGGCCGGTGGTTGCTGAGCCTGTCGGCAAGCTGGCCGAGGAGGGTGATCGTGTCGTCGCTGAGGGCGAGCGGGTTGGTCTCGTTCACCGGGCACCGCCGGTGGGGGTGATGCGGCCAGTGACGCCGGCCTCGGTGGCTCGCACCGTGGTGGTGCGGCCGCCGTGGTGGCGGATGATACCGACGGCGATCAGACGCCGGGCAGGCGTGGGTGGGGCCTGGCGTGCATTTCGTAGTGCCTTAGCAATACGATTTGGGTGGTCCATGAGGAGGTTCCGTCTCTCTCGTGGGCGAGTTCCCGGGTCGGCGTTCGTGCGCCGTTCGGGTGCCGGGTAGCCACCCCTCGGCGGGCGGTGCAGTCGCCTTAGCCGGGGGGCCTACTTGTTTTGTTGATCTTCAGTTGGGGAGTGGATCGGCGGTGCAGTCGCCGGTCCGTACTCGTTGATCGCTCTTCGCACTGCGCGGACGTCGATCCCGATCTCTCGGGCGACAGCCGACTTGCTGCCGAGTTCCAAGACGCCCTCCGTGAAAGCTTTCGCTCTCCTTCGGGCGCTTGCTGCGATCTCGCCTCGCAACTCGCGCTGCCGCTGATTCTCAGCCTCAACGCGCTCGCGCCAATTGGTAGTTGGCACGCGACCCACATTACTAGGACGGCACGTCCTAGGCAAGCGACGTGCGGGCTTCCTGCCGCGCCTCGTCGAAATCCACCAGGCCCTTCAGCGACACCCAGGTCGACGGGGGGAAGGAGCAGAGGCACCAGCTGCACGTGATCGCCTGCTCCCCGGAGCGGTAGCGCAAGACGGCCCCGCAGATGCTGCCGCTCACGTCCACCGCCGGGCATGTCCCGATCCGGGTACCGCGCGCGGCCGGGTCGCGTGGATCCACAATCGAGATCACGTCGCGTTCGAGGTCGCGGATCTCCTCGGCGAACTGGCCCGCCATTGGCCAGCTGCTGGAGATCCACTCGATGTTGAGGCGCAGCCCGCGCGCTGCGGTGACGATGCGTCGGCCGATGTCGTGGGCGACTGCGGGCTCGCTCCAGCCGCGGTCTTCCTGCATGGCGCTGCGCCAGTCTTCGAGGATGCCGACGATGCCACCGGGGCCGCGGAGGTTGAACGCCGGTTCTGAGGCGGGCATGGGTGCGTCCACAGCCTGTGTACGGCCGTACTGCGCGCTCGCTCGGCCGCCGGGCTGGAGGAACGCGGCGAGCGCGACGTACAGCTTCGGCATGCGGTCAAGGCGTTCGGCGGTGGCCCGGGTGCAGCCGGGGCAGAGGCAGCCGTCGGTCTCGTTCCGCTCGCACAGCAGGCAGGCGTTCATCGCGACATGCCTCCCGTGCGAATGGCAAACGCGTGGTTGGCGATGGCCAGGGCTGCGGCCTTCGGCAGGGTGGTGCGGGCGCAGCGCTTGCACGGCTTGCTGGGGTCGCCCGTGCGCCGGTGCCGACAGCGCTGGTTGATGCTGTGGTACATGCGGGTGATCGCGGCCCGTGCCGTGGCCTGCTGCTCGTCGGTGGAGTGCGCCAGCCCGAGGCCGAGCCTCACGGCGATGGCTTCGGCTCCGGGGGTGAGCGGGGCCTTGAGTTGCATGGGGTCGGGGCAGCTTCGGGCGAGGTCGGCCAGGAGGACGGTGGCGATGCCTCGGCTGCGGTGATCGGGCGCCACGTAGATGAGCTCGACGGAGCGCCGGGGGAAGTCGATGGCGCAGAAGCCGGCGGGCTCGCCGTCGATCCGGATGATGACTGTCTCCAGCCATGTGGCGACGGGGACGCCGAGGGCGAACTCGCCGGTGCGCTGCAACTCCTCGAGGAGGAAGGCCTCGTACATGGCGGTGAGCGTGGTGACGTCATCGTCCGCGTAGGGGTTGAAGGACTCCGTGGTCATGGACTGCTTCTCGTTCATCCTGTATGGCTCCTCGGGTGTGGGTCCCAGGGGGGACGGAGGGGGGACAGGGGGACAGGGGGACAGGGGTCTGTGTCCCGGCGGCTCGCGCGCTACGCAAGTCAAAGAAATTTCTTCTCTTCTCTTTATTTATGCTGGTCAGAGCGTTAGTTGAGCTTTGGATAGTTAGCGGGTGTAACGAATCTTGATTCGGGAGCCCGGGGAAGGGGGGACATGTGTCCCCCCTGTCCCCCCCTCGCGTCAGGAGGGACGGGACCGGCCAGCCGCGAGCTTGCCGCCCGAATCCACCACCCAGTCCCGCAGAACCGCCAGGGCGATTCCATCGCCGATGTACTTCTTGTCTCGGCCGGCGAACTTGGCCCTGACCTCCTTCCTCGTGGTCTCGCCGCTGGCGTGCACGAGGCTCGCGAGGCGGACCGAGACACGGTCCACTTTCTTGTCGACACGCGCCTCGTCCGCGGCGAGCCGGGCCTGGTCGAGGCGGACCTCTTCCACGATCCGGGCCTGCGTGCGCTTCTCGGTCTCGGTTCGGCGCTGCCTCTCGGCGTAGGCGATGACCCAGTCCCGGGCGGCGCAGGACGCGCGCCAGACCATTTCGGCAAGGGCCCAGTCGTCGGCCGTGACGTGAAGCCTGCCGGACAGGATGGCGAGCAGCGACGAGACCTTGATCTTCATCAGGGGTGCGTGGGAGTCGAGCGGCCCGGGACCATCCGGCAGGGATTCGCCGCGGGCGTTGGCGAGGTCGATCCGGCGGAGCTCGGTGGTGATCTGCGGGTCGAAGGTGATGTGTGTCGTGCTGGTGATCAGCTTTTCGCCGTCGGTGGTGATCGCGTTGCGCCACTCATGCAGCTCGCCGGGCCATGGGCACGGTTCGTCCGGGATGGACGGGTCGTTGACGACGCCCCACAGGAACCGCTGCGGGGTGCCCTCGGCGACCTCCTCGAAGAGCGGGGCCGCGGTCTCCGGCTGGAAGCCGACCAGCAGCCCGAGGCTGTACGAGCCGCCCGGGATGTAACGGCTGTTGTCCTTGCTGGCATTGGTCTGGCCGAGGGTCTGCCCGACGGCAGCGCTGCGCAGCGTCTCGCCGAGGGTGGAGCCGGAGCGTTCCGTCATCAGCCGGGTGAGGGTGGCGCCCTCGTCGACGTAGAAGAACGCGTTGTGTCGGACCTGCGCCCGGACAGTGGCCATGACCGGATCGCCCTTCTTCGGCCCGCCTTTGTGGATCTCGCCCGTGGATTCTTCGGTGGTCCCCATGAAGACTTCAGCTATGCCCTCGCCAGACCCGATGGGCAGCCCGTCGCGGAAGTCCATGCGTCCGTGTGGGGTGAGCAGGCGCTTGCCGACCTGGACACCCGTGGACTTTCCTGCGCCGGACGGGCCGACAATCGCGGCGAACAGGTTCAGGGACACGAAGTCGGCGACGCCGGTGTCCGCGCGGATGAAGTGCGGCACCATGCCGGACAGCCGGGCCAGCGTGGCGTAGAAAGCGACGTCGCCCGAGCGGTTGCGGGAGTGCGCGGCCTGCCGGATCTGCTGGAGCTCCGGCCTGGCGGCGTAGAACTCCTCAGGCAGCAGCCCCGGCATGCGCCGCGACTCGGACGGCTCGTCGTTCGCGTGACCGTGCTCCGGCTCCGGCTCATCAAGGGCCGCCCACATGTCCTCTTCCGGCGGGGGCGGCGGATCCTGACGCGGGGTCTCGGTGCGCGGCGGCCGGCACCGGCGCTGAACCTCGGCGAGCAGCGGCGCGGGCAGCGACCGGGCCGCGGGCGAACACGGCTGGTCGTGCGCGGCCCGCAGGACATCGCGGGCCGCCTCGCTCTCGTTCCCGCTGTAGTGCAGGTGTGCCCACAGGGTGGGGACGGTGAGCTTGCGACCCGAGGGCTGCTGACCGACGGGCAGGCCGGACCGCTCGGACCAGTTGACCGCTACGTGGTCGTCGCAGATGAGGCTGTAATCGCTGTCCGCCGCGCCCTCGGCTCCAGCCGGGCGCAGCCACTTGTCTCGGCCGCCGCTGCTGCCGCGGTACGTCCAGCCCGCAGGCTCCAGCACATCGCGGAACGACAGACCAGCGGCGAGGATGTCGAACACGCTGGCGCCGGTGCCGAGGCCCGCATGGGTGCGTGCCGCGCGAGGCGGCGGCACGGTTGCCCGACCGGTGCGCTCGTCTTGCCTGGCCCGCTTCTCGGCCGCCGCTTTGTCGAGCACAGCCCGGGCGTTCGGCTCCAGGTGCGCGACCGCCTTGCGCATGACGTCGAGCGGGACGAGCTCGCCCGAGCCCACCAGACTGGTGGTCGTCCGCTGCTGGTCACCCTTGCGGTTCACGGTGCCGGGCAGGCGCATGAGCCGGTCGAGGTTGCCGACCTGGGTGTCCCACCCGCAGCCGTGTCCGTACGCCGTGGCACCGAGTACGGCTTGCAGTCCGGCGGTGATCTGCTCGGTCGCGACTCGGTCGGCTTCGTCGCTGATGATGTGCGGCTGGTCGAGCATCCACACGGGGTTGCAGCCGCCGCCGGACAGAACCCAGCCAGTCGGCTCGGGCAGGCCTGCGGCGAGGACGATGTCACGGACGTGTTCGGCGTCGGCTGGGTGGGGCAGGTCGTCGAGGCCCGGCTTGTGCCCGAGCTTGCCGAAGTCGCCATCGGCCCACAGCCAGGTGACTGCGTGGGCGAGCTCCTTTCCGCCGCGGCCCTTCGGCGGGTCTTCGCGGAGCGTGGTGACCTGGCTGTAGATGCCTTTCGGTTGGCGTCGGTCGAGCTGCATGACGTAGGCGGTGGCGGCCGCGATGCCCGCCTCGTCGGTGGGGAAGCGCCGGCCGACCCATTTGTCGGCGTCGGAGCAGATGCTGATGAGACCGGGCACGCCCTGGTACTGGTACGCCAGCGTGTCGCGGATGAGTTTCTCGTCCGCGGCTGGCTGGTGCTGGGCGTCGGTCACTGGTGTACCACCTCGGGGAAGAAGTACGCGCCGCCCGGTGTGCCGACGCAGCGGGAACGGCGGATGCACAGGCGCGGCGTTCCGGCGTGGCCGGCGGGGTGGATGTGCTGGCAGTCGCAGTACGGGCAGTCCACGACGAGGAGGAGCAGGTGGCGCTGCTCTCGGTCGGCCATGTCCGGCGTGCCGGTGGTGACGATGCGCGCGTGTGCTGGGGCCAGGCCGCGCGTGGGAGCTGCGGCGGCCGGGGCCTCGCCGAAGAGCGGGGGTGCGGTGGGGTTCACGAACGAGTGGCTTTCTCTCGTGCCGGAGGGGTGTTCGTGGTGCGCGCTCGGGCCCGGACCACTCCACAGGTCCGGGCCCGGGCGCGC